>DAIMNI010000106.1:0-4554 GCA_036720245.1 Tissierellia bacterium
TTAATATATTATTGTTAGGTGATATAATGATAGTTGGTACTTGTATGGTGAAATTTAAAATATAACTTAGGGGACATCTCCCTTAGGAGATGTCCCCTAAGTTTATATCCAAGAATCAAATTTCTTAATATATATATTTTTTACTACCTGGGTTAATACTGAATAAGCCAATATTATCCCTATAAACCAAATAAAATAATTTGCTGGCAATGGCACTAATCCTATATAGGCTCCAAAACCTGTAAATGGAATTATCATTCCAATAGCTATAATGACAAAAGTCATTATAATAAGTGGAGTAGAGGCTCTACTTTCAATAAAGGGAATTTTTCTAGTCCTAATCATATGAACAATTAAAGTTTGAGAAACTATACCTACTGTGAACCAGCCAGATTGAAATAGTGGTGCCATTTCTACAGTATTTGCCTCAAATACATACCACATAATCCAAAATGTTAGTATATCAAATATAGAAGAAATAGGTCCAATATATATCATAAACCTACCTATATCATTTGCATTCCATTGTTGAGGCTCAGCTAAATACTCTTCATCCATAGTATCCCAAGGTATGGCAATTTGGGAAATACTATAAATTAAGTTCTGAACTAATAATTGTATAGGCAACATTGGTAAAAATGGTATAAATGCACTAGCCACTAATACACTAAATACATTACCAAAATTAGAACTGGCAGTCATTTTAATATATTTAATAATGTTACCAAATACCCTTCTACCTTCAATTACACCCTGTTCTAATACATTTAAATCTTTTTCAAGTAGTATTATATCCGCAGATTCCTTTGCAATATCTACAGCTGTATCTACAGAAATTCCTACATCTGCTTGTTTTAGTGCTTGGGCATCGTTGATTCCATCTCCTAAAAACCCAACAATATGGCCATTATCTTGTAATATTGAGATTATCCTTTCTTTTTGTATAGGAGATAATTTGGCAAATATGCTGGTTTCTTCTACTAATTTAGATAATTCCTTATCTGTCATATTCTCCACGTCTACACCTAATACTACATTATTTATAGGAATACCTACATCTTTACATACCTTTTTAGTTACCCCCTCATTATCCCCAGTTAATACTTTTACTTTAACCCCATGATTTTGTAGTGCATCTATAGCATCATGGGCTGTATCCTTTGGTGGATCTAAAAATCCTATATAGCCCATTAATACCATATCTTTTTCATCAGCTGCAGAAAAAGTATCCTCATCAGGTATATCATTTTTTTGAGCAATTGCTAAAACTCTCATACCATCATTATTCATTTTATTAACCATTTCCATTACTTGTTGGGTAATTTTATCTGTTAAGGGAAGCACATCTCCGTTTATTTCTACTAAGGAACAAATAGATAGCATTTCTTCTACTGCACCCTTAGTTATCAATTGACGTTTCTTTCCCCCAGATCCTAAAACTACAGACATTCTTCTTCTAGTGAAATCAAAGGGGATTTCATCTACTTTTTCATATCTCTTATCTAAATCCCCATATCCATTTTCTACACCAGAATCTATTACTGCTAAATCTATTAGGTTTTTAAGTCCAGTTTGGTAATAGGAATTTAAATAGGCATGACGAAGTACTCTATCATTTTCTTTACCCAATACATCTAAGTGTTTTTCTAGTATTATTTTATCTAATGTCAAAGTTCCAGTTTTATCTGTACAAAGTACATCCATAGCTCCAAAATTTTGAATAGAGCTAAGTCTTTTCACTACAGTTTTTCTCTTAGATAAGGATATGGCTCCTTTAGCCAAATTAGTGGAAACTATAGTTGGAAGCATTTCAGGTGTTAGACCTACAGCTATGGATATGGCAAATAAGAAAGCCTCTAACCAATCTCCCTTGGAAATACCATTAATTAAAAACACTATAGGTACCATGATTAACATGAATCTAATTAATAAATATGAAACGGATTTAACACCTTTCTCAAAGGAAGTCTCTCCCTTATCCTCAGATATGGATTTTGCAATAGCACCAAAATAGGTTTCATTCCCAGTTGCAAGGGTTATGGCAGTAGCTGAACCACTTACAACTATAGTCCCCATTAAAAGTATATTATCTAAATCGGCAATACCTTTTTCATGAATATCTCCCCTATTTTCAGGAAACTTCTCTATAGGTTCAGATTCTCCTGTTAAAGAAGACTGAGATATAAATAAATCTTTACAGGAGATTATTCTTAAATCTGCAGGAATTAAATCTCCAGCAGCTAAATATATTATATCTCCAGGCACTATATCTGACATAATTATTTCTTTTCTGCCAATATCTTTTCGTAAAACAGTAGCAGTTGTAGGCACTAAATCTTTTAATTTATCTGCCTCTATTCTAGATTTATATTCTTGAAAAAATTTAAGCACTACACTAATAACAACCATAATCAAAATAATTAAGATTGTCATGAAGCTTTCTTCTCCTGGTGGTGCAAATAATATATCTGTAAAATAGCTTACCAATACGATAACTGCAAGTATTAGTATGAAAGGGTCAAAAAATGATTTTAATAGGTAAATATACCAAGGACTCTTTTTTTCATATTCAATCTCATTAGCACCAAAGAACCCTAATCTATTTTCTACTTCAACTTGGGTTAATCCTTTACTTGAAGTCCCTAAATTCTTTATTATATCATTTATACTTTTTAATGATATCTCTTGTAGGTTTTTATTTATTTCTTTTGCTTTTTCCATTGTATTTTCTACATTTTTATTTATACCTCTTTTTTTCATTTTCTACGCCTCCAAAAAAGACAATAACAAACTAATGGTTATAACAAGTTTAACCAAAAAGTATAATTTGTATTGAATTAAATAATATGAGATAATGTGAAATAAAAATTCGAAGAAGATCTCTTTTGAAGGATATGTAAAGAAAAGATAATTTACAAGAATAATTAAATAATCCTACATATACTTCAGCCTTCTTCTAGGTTTAAACTATACCGTCCCGTATCCATAAAATCACCTCCAAAAATAAAAAATCCTCCCTCAAAATTTGAAAAGGAAGATTAAAGTATTCCTCGTTCAAGTTTTGACTTTATAAGGCGCTGAAATTGCATTGGGTTAAGCCTTACGACAGAACCTGCTAAACCGGTGCAAAGTGTTTCCACTCTTTTACGGCAGCAATCCATATCCTTATATTAATCTCACCTACCGAGATATATTCAATTACTATATTAGTGTATGCTATAGAAATAAAAATGTCAAGAAAGATTTTTGAAACCACAAACGTTAGGTATAGCACTTAAAGTTTAACATTAAGCTGCTACTTTTTCCAAAGAATACAAACTATAGAAAAATTCTTTTTTCTCCATTAATTCCTTGAAATTACCTATTTCAACCACTTCGCCACTTTCCAAAACCACAATTTTATCATATTTTTTCAGCAGTTCAGGATTAAGTTTATGTGTAACCACAAGGCTTGTTAGCCCTTCAATATTTAGTAGTGAATTCTCTATTTCATAAGAAGTTTCTGCATCTAAAGAGGCAGTAGCCTCATCTAATAGGATAATAGGAGTGTTTTTAATCAAAGCTCTAGCAATAGAAACTCTTTGTTTTTCCCCACCAGATAAATTAGAACCATTTTCTCCTACACTGGAACTTTTTCCATTAGGTAGTGAATCTATTAAAGATTTAAGTCCAGATTCTAAAATAGCCCTATCTATTTCCTCATCTAAATAATCCCCATATAAAGCTATATTAGATTCTATATTATCGTCAAACATAAAGACATTTTGCTGAATAATTGACATCATCTCATATATAGAAGATAATTTTATATCTTTACTGTTCATTCCATCAATTGTTATTTCTCCATTATAATCATCGTAATATCTTAAAATTAATCTTAGTAGTGTAGATTTTCCACTACCAGAACGACCTACAATGGCTACTTTTTCCCCTTTATTTATACTTAAATCTACACCCTTTAAAATTTCTCTTTCTTCATTATAAGAAAAAGAAAGATTATTTACTTCAAGGGCTCTATCAAAACTATCTTTAACAATTCCAGTATCCTCACCATTATTCTCTTCAATGATATTAATTAATTTCTCATTTATAGGCTTAATTCCCTTAATCTTATTTATAATTGTAGAAAAATTAAGTATAGGGCCTACTATATAATTCATAAGCTGTACTGCAGTAAGCATTCCTCCTGTTGTAAACTCCCCTTTCAATACTAAATAAGTTCCAAGGCCTAATGGAACAAAGAATACCATGCTACCAAAGAACTGTGAAAGAGAATTTACTATAGCCTCCATTTTACTTGAAGCATATTTTTTATTTTCTACAGTATTATTGGATATATTAAAATCTTCTTTAGTTTTTTCTTCAATATTAAATGACTTTATAACTTCAAAACCTGAAAAAATATCCTTAATTTTGGTAGTAAATAAGCTTAAACTATTTGAATACCCTTCTTTTCTTTTGCCCATTTCTTTTTGAAAAAATATTGGTATAAATAATGGAATGATTAAAGCGTCAAAAGCCCCAATGCACATTGAAAATTTAACACCGCTATAT
>DAIMNI010000107.1:0-4518 GCA_036720245.1 Tissierellia bacterium
TGCCTTGGGAGTACAATAATGATGTCGTAGGTAGATAGTAGCCCCTTGGTGGTAGGATATATTTCTTAATTCGCATCTATTTATTTGTCTACTAATGCATAATGACATCTTTGTATTAAAATTATAAACAATAAAGCCCTCAAATTATTAATTCAAAGGCTTTGTTGTTTACAATTTACATTACTTAATTATTTATATTTTTCTTAATTTTTTTATAAGGATGTGATAAGTCTAGGTTTACATAAACCACTAATTTATTATCTATTTTCCCAGTGTTCTTTTGCATTATCAAACATTTCATCTAAAGACATATCATCAAATATTTCATCCTCTAGCTTCAAATAATCTTCTTTACTTATTCCTTCGGAATGGCGTATGAATCGTAAAAATCCAGAGTATCCTAGTTCTTTTATTAATGCTCTAGAACCCTTTTCTATTATTTCTTTATCTGTGAATTTACTTTTTTCATTCAATAACATCAATATCCATCTCCTTTCTAAGAAAATCTATAGGATTGTATAGTTTAATATTTTTGATTATTTCTTTCAAATTATCTCTATTTTTTTCTACTGCCTTTATAAATTTATCATCACATGTTATAAAATATTTGCAGCCCCCATATACAGCTGAGGCAAGGTGTAAAGCATCTTTACCTTTTGTATTTGATTTCATAACTATATCTTTGGCTATTAGTTTAATATTATCATTAGGCTGTATTACATCATTACACAAGGTAGAAATAGATATAATATTAAGTTTCCTCTCTATAAAAGGATTTCTACTATTTTCATATTCCAAAATAAACGACCAAACTAATTCATATTTTCCCTTTTCGATTAATTCAAATAAAATATCTATTGCCATAGACTCAAATCTTATTCTTATCTGTGTTTGATCATCAAATACTCTATTGTATATATTCATATCAAAATATACTTTCATCTATATTCCCCCACCTATCTATGTGCCCCTCTTATATTTATTATATCATATCTAAAGAAAATCTGTCCTATCCAATATAACCTATCCATAATAAAAAATCTTCGTATACTATAGTTTACTTAGTTCATCCATCATTGCAGGTCTGTTCCTATATTTGGATTTCCATTCACTTGCAATTTCCGATACCTTTTCCTTACCTTTTGGGTATTTCTTCATTCTCCTTAAAATAGATACCATCTCTCTATAATATCCCCTGCCAGAGGTATTCGTTGCCATAGACTTTACTGTATTTTCATATTTATCAAGAAGTTCTTTGGGATAAATATCTTTTAAAATTTCTTCATACTCTATTAACATATACAAGCCATTAGAATCTATAACTATCTTAATTAATCTATCATATAATCCCTCTAGCACATATAGTTTATCAACTCCACTATAAGGGGATAATTTAGTAAAAACTATTTCCCTCTTTTCCATCCATTCTTTATCTGTATAAATTGATTTTAACTCTTTATATAATTCTAAATCCCCTGCTTTATAGTTTAAAACCAACAACCATAGCTCTTCTTTATACAACTTATCTTGCCCAGTTTTCTTATATAAGTTCTTTAAATTCAAACTATAATCAAGTACAATTCCTGGCCAATCTTTTTCCTTGCCTTTACCTTCCCTAAGTAATTTAATTGCCATATCATAGTCTTCTCTATCTATGCAAATATCAATATAATATTCTCTCACTTTATTAATTTTCAAATTTTCCTTACAGTAATCTTCAATTATGTTTTGGCTTACCTCCATTTCCTCCATAATATTTATACGTCGTAGTAGCAATTCACCAAGACCATAATTATTAGACCATGAATTTTCTTCTTTTTTATATTCTCTTATCTTATTATCTAGGAAAATAATTTTCTCTTCCATAAATTCATCTTCTTTAAAGTCATCAAATATGATCTCTTCTATATAATTCTCCATGTAATCTATAACTGAACCATTCAAATGCCCAGTGAACCAATTGTATATCTTTCTTTTAAGTTCAATGCTACTATTATCTAATATTTCCTGCCATATTTCTAAACACCTGTTGGCTACCTGTCCAGTTCCTCCATCTGAATCATCCATATCTTGGTTCCCTACTTTAATAAATATATAATTAGTAAGTTCAAAGGCCTCCTTTAATTGATTATTATCTATCATTGCTTGTATATCATTATCTAGAAGTTCTTCAATTTCTGATATAAAATCACAAGCATTTTTATAGTCAACAAAGTCATGATATCCTGCATATCTTCTAAAAATATTATTTATTTGGTTTTTATAACGCTTCATATCTGCCTGTGAGATGTCACAGTGTAAGCTACTTTTGAATCTATTTAATAATTTTTCATCATTTTTTAAAATATCAACTAAAAAACCTTCAACTAGCACAGTGTCTGCTTCTTTTACTAATTTAGTAATGTTTGTTTCTATGTCTTCTATTTTTAAAGCCCTATCTTTATCCTCCAGACAAAATAATACTGCAGCCATATGCTTGCAATTATTTCCATCATCTGCATACGGACAGTTACAACTTAATTCTATTATTTCATCATCCTCTTTTACAATCTCAACTTTATATTTTTCAGTTCCATATACTGTAGCCCCTATTATATTTCCCTTAAAATATACATTTTCAACAAGACTATTAATGAAATAATCTAAGCCTCTTCCCAATATATGATCTTGGAATAAATATTTCCACATTATCTTAGCTCCTTTATACTAAGGTATACTTTTTTAGTAACATTACTGAATTACAATTCAAATTTAATATAGTCTAAACTCTCTCTCAATAAAGGCACGCACAGTTTCCTTCAGCTCATTACTGAATTCTTCGAGATCTTCAAAACTAATCGCCCCATCATTTATAAGAGAAGTAATGTTATAAATAAGATTTGATCGACTCATTTCTAATTGAACGCCAGTCTTCTTTCTATCTTCCTTTAATCTCTTGTCCAGTCTCCAAAACTTTTCTGATGGATTAGCGTCTTCACTTAATAATTCTATGTACTCCTTATTGAGCCTATCCATATAGGCCTCCTGCCAATTAGCAATTTTATTTTTAAATATAATCCAATCTTTTTTCATAAATCCTTGCTCTTTCAAAATTTTAAACCTCCCACTAATTTCAAAGAATATATGTTACCGTTGTATCCTACTATAGCATGTAAATTTTTGCAAGAAAAGAAATCAGTAAGTATTGCATATTCCGCTTTATATTTATAATAATTGTACCATATTAACATCGGAACAAACGTTTTAGAATTTATATCTAATTTTATCATTAAATATAAATTTATAATTTGAAAGTGATTAATATTACTACCCTGAAAGCTGTAAATCAATTATAGTGACTTAAGAGCTATATACTCAAATCAATCTACACATATTTCTAAGTGTGTATAGTTTCGAATTGAAATAACCTACTTTCAGATTAACATAAGCATACTCGAATACAAGAAAACTCAATTTTGTAATGGACAGGTTCCCAAGTACAGAAAAGGCATTGAATGTCATCTATTAATTCAATGCCTTAATCCCCCTAAAATCATTGATATCACTATCGCATATTACCTTTCCAACTTCACGATCACTTCACAATGCCTTAAGTGTACAATAATGATGTCATATCAAGCCACTGGTTTCTTGGTGGCAGGGTATTTTTAGTAATGCTGGATTATACAATCTCAAATTTCTTAATGTTTTTGTATCTTCCACTGACCAATTTGAATCTTGCTACTTCACCATTATTATTTTGGTATTTAATCACTTAGTATTTTCCTGCCATATTCTAATACTTCTATATCAAATTGTAAGCAATCAAACTCTCAAATAATTTCTATGTTTTGAAGGCTTTATTCTTTACAATTTGAATCTATTTTTATTATAAAAATTATATCATACATTAAATTTATAAACTGTATTGTCATCAAAAATGGAGCAAAACATATAATTCTGCTCCCCTATAATTTGAGACCCCTTACCTTATCTCCTTCTTCACTTTTGGCAGTTAGCATTATAACTGGAATATTACTAACTTCTCTTATTTTTCTTATTACAGAAAAACCATCTACTTCTGGCAACATTATATCTAAAATAATCAGGTGAAATTTACTTTTTTTCATCTTTTCCAATCCTATAATTCCATTTTCAGCATAGATTGGTTGATAATTCTCCTTCCTTAGGCAATTAACAAGTAATCTCCCTAAATCAATATCATCATCAATAATTAAGATTTTAATTCTCTCTTCCAAATCATTTTCCTCCAATCTAAATATAAGATCACTATTTTACCTTGTCATCACCCCAATCATTCGATGTCATCTATAAAACACCCCTAAAAACAGGATCAAAAAACGGTGTTTTTTCACTGTTTTCCGACCCCGAAATCACCCTTCAACTACTACATGTTGTGCCTAAACCCTATTTTTCCGTGTCTGAAACACAATACGTCATCAGAATCACGCACTCAACATGCCTTGAGGTGGCAATAAAGATGTTGTAAGTAGATATTACCACCTTGGTGGTAGGATA
>DAIMNI010000108.1:0-4470 GCA_036720245.1 Tissierellia bacterium
ATTAGACAATTTAAAAATAATGTATTATAATTGAGATAGGATAGTGGGGTGAATACATGAAATGTCCCTTTTGTGATTATTATGAAAGTAAAGTAATAGATTCTAGGCCAACTGATGAAGGACAAGCTATAAGGCGAAGGCGAGAATGTATTAGATGTGCTAAAAGGTTCACAACTTATGAAAAAATTGAAAAGATGCCTTTATTAATAGTAAAAAAAGATGGAACACGGGAGGCCTATGATAGAAATAAGGTTTTAAATGGGATATTAAAAGCCTGTGAGAAAAGGCCTGTATCCTTAGAGACTATAGAGGATATGGTAGATGATATAGAGAAAAACTTATACAATTCCCTAGACAAAGAAATAACAAGTCAATATATAGGGGAAATCATAATGAATAAATTAAAGGATATTGACGAGGTATCCTATGTTAGATTTGCTTCAGTTTATAGGCAATTTAAAGATATAAATACTTTTATGGAAGAATTAAAGAAAATACTAGATGAAAAATAAATGGTAATATACTTTATTTTGAATTTGAAAAGTTTCAGGAAATCGGTTTCATAAATCATCATTTAAATTGTATGGTATGAAAATTTTAATATATCATAGAAAAATTATGGAGGTGTTTATATGGAAAGGGAAAATGTAAAAGTAATATTATGGGGGCTAGGTGCCATGGGGAAAGGTATGGCAGAAATGCTACTTAATAAAAAAGGTGTAGAAATTGCGGGAGTAGCATGGCGAGGGGATAGAATAGGTAAGAGCATATATGATTATTTAGATGTGGAAAGAGGAAATAGAGAAGATATAATTATAGGTACCCCTGAAGATGTAATAAAAAAGGGTATTGCAGATTTAGTTATAATTTCCACAGATTCTTTTACTAAAAATAACTTTGAAAAAATTAAATATTGCTTAGAGAGAAAGATAAATGTAATTTCTACAGCTGAAGAAATGGCCTATCCGAAGGCACAGGAACCAGAACTAGCAAAAGAAATAGATAGGATTGCTAAGGAAAATGGTGTAACAGTACTGGGAACAGGTATTAATCCAGGCCTTATTATGGACTTGTTAGTTATTACTTTAACAGGGGCCTGTATAGATGTGGATGCTGTTAAGGCTAAAAGAGTCAATAATTTATCACCATTTGGACCTGCAGTTATGAATGGGCAGGGAGTAGGTCTTACAGTAGAAGAATTTAATAAAAGGGTAGAAGAAGATACTTTAGCAGGGCATGTAGGCTTTCCAGAATCTATTACTATGATAGCTGATGCACTAGGATTTGATTTAGATGAAAATATTAAATTAAGTAGGGAACCTATAGTATCGTCAGTATATAGAAAATCACCTTATGCAGAAGTACAGGCTGGAGATGTAGCAGGATGCAATATGAAAGGCTATGGCTATGTAGATGGAGAAATGAAAATAGAAATGATTCATCCTCAACAAATTGAACCTCAATTAGAGGGAGGAAGTACGGGAGATTATATTACAATAAAGGGAACACCAAATATTAATATGGCCATTAAACCAGAGGTACCAGGTGGAATTGGTACTATAGCAATGTGTGTTAACATGATTCCTCATGTAATAAATTCAAGACCAGGTCTAAAATCTATGATAGATTTACCAGTACCTAGGGCTATTATGGGAGATATGAGAGATCTAATTGAAGAATAATGAAATAAATATTTATACTTGACATTAAAATGAGGAAAGGAAGGGAATAAAATGGATGCAAGAAAAGGAGATTGGGTACGAATTCATAATATTGTATTAGAGGCAGGTAAAAGGGCACCAAATATACCTGAGGATACTCAAAACGTGCCTCTTGAGGTTTGGGACAAGGGCTTTTTATTAAATGATAGTGCTAATATAGGTGATACTGTAGAAGTAGAAAGCTATATTGGAAGAAAAGTAGAGGGAAAATTAATTGAAGTAAATCCATATTATAAACACAATTTTGGAAAGGCTGTACCAGAATTATTGTATATTGGCAGACAGGTTAGATCTTTAATTGAAGAGGATGGTGAATAATATGGCTAAAGATATGAGTTTTGAATCAGTTATGGCTAGAAATATGGAAATAATGAAAAAAGCCATAGGTATAGATTATGAGGACTTCGAGTGGGAAGGCATTGGCTTTGATTATGAAAAAATGATGAATGAGACAGGCTATAGTTTAGAAGAAATTGAAAGAATTCAAAAAGAAACTGGAGTAGGCAATACTCCTGTATTGGAACTTCGAAATTTAACTAAATTAGCTAGAAAATTTGCTCCAAAAGGAAAAGGAGCCAGAATTTTTATTAAGGACGAGGCAAGTAATCCATCAGGTTCCTTTAAGGCTAGAAGAGCTGCTACTAGTTGCTATCATGCACAAAGGCTTGGATATAAAGGAGTAATAGCAGCTACATCTGGAAATTATGGAGCAGCAGTTGCATCTCAAGCTGCTATGAGAGGGCTTAAATGTATAATAGTACAGGAATGTTACGATTCCAGAGGAATTGGACAACCTGAAATAGTGGAAAAAGCTAGAAAATGTGAAGCTTATGGTGCAGAAGTAATACAACTAACCGTTGGACCAGAGTTATTCTATACTTTTTTAGTATTATTAGAGGAAACAGGATATTTTAACGCTTCATTATATACTCCTTTTGGTATTGCTGGTGTGGAAACCCTAGGCCATGAATTATCTATGCAGTTTAGAGAAAAAGAAGGCAGGGATCCAGATGTAGTGGTAATTACTAATGCAGGAGGGGGAAATTTAACAGGTACGGCTAGAGGATTAATTAAGGCGGGAGCTACGAATACGCAGGTAGTAGCTGCTTCTGTAGATTTGCATGGCCTACATATGGCTTCAGATACTCAATTTAATAAAAAATCCTTTACCACAGGCCATACTGGGTTTGGAATGCCATTTGCAACTTGGCCAGATAGATCAGATGTACCAAGATCAGCCGCTAGACCTTTAAGATATATGGATAGATATTTATTAGTAAATCAAGGTTCAGTATTTTATATGACAGAGGCCTTAGCACAATTAGAAGGATTAGAAAGAGGGCCTGCTGGAAATACTTCATTGACTGCAGCATTTAAATTAGCACAGGAATTAGATGAAGATCAAATAGTAGTAGTACAGGAAACAGAATACACAGGTGCAGGAAAGCATATTCAACCACAGTTGACCTTTGCAAAGGAAAATGGGATTGAAATATTAATAGGGGATCCTTCAGAAGAAACACCTGGAGAAAATATTATATTACCAAAAGACCCATCTTATATAAAAACTGAAGAAGTAGATTTAAATAGAATGAGAAGATCCTATATTAGAAATTGTATTCAAAATAATGATATAAAAGAAATTAACCAAAGAGATATTGAATTTTTAGTAAAAGAGACTAAATCTAGTGTAGAGTTTGTCAAGGGAATATTAGATGAATTCGAAATAAAATACTAGGAGGTGGATTTATGAAAAGAACGGATGATTTTAATGAAAGAAGAAGGCATTTAGCTAATTTAACTGAAGCTCAATTGGAGGAAAGATTTTGGAAATTGGCAGAAGAAATAGTAGAACCTCTAGTGGAATTAGCTGAAAAAAACACCTCTCCATCTATTGAAAGGTCTGTATTACTTAGAATGGGTTTTTCAAGCATTGAGGCACAATCCATAGTTAATGGTGCTATAGATAGAGGATTATTAGGCAAAGGTGCTGGACATATAGTGTATAAACTAGCAAAAGAAAAAGGCAGGGAAATAAGGGAAGCAGGGCTAAAATTAGTAGAAGGGGAAATGTGGGACGATATAACTGAATTAATGGCAGGAGGTGAAAATTAATGGATTTAAAGCCTAACGAAAAATTAGATATTGAATATATACTTAAAGATTTAGATAAATATAGACCCAGAAGAAGAGGCTGGGTTTGGAGAGATGAAGTCAATACAAACCATCAATTAGGAAAATTTGAATACTATGATATGAGTAAATCCCTAGAAAAGTCTCAGCCATTACCTGCAGCCAAGTCTTTTGGCAATATAGACCCACAAAGTAAGTCTACAATTACCACAGAAATTGCATCAGGTAGATTTGAGGATGATATTAGACGTATGAGAATGGCTGCTTGGCATGGAGCAGACCATATTATGGTTATTAGAACGGCTGGCCAAAGTCACTATGATGGCTTAATAGAAGGTACTCCTCAGGGAATAGGTGGAATACCTATTACAAGAAAACAAGTTAGAGCCCAGAGAAAAGCTTTGGATATAATAGAAGACGAAGTTGGTAGACCTATTAATTATCATTCCTATGTATCTGGAGTAGCAGGGCCAGAAATTGCAGTAATGTTTGCAGAAGAAGGAGTTAATGGTGCCCATCAAGATCCACAATATAATGTACTATATAGAAATATAAATATGATTAGGTCCTTCGTAGATGCAGCTAGTGCAAAAAAAATTATGGCTTGGGCAGATAT
>DAIMNI010000109.1:0-4468 GCA_036720245.1 Tissierellia bacterium
GATTTCTTTTGTTTTATTTAAAAAATTGTTCTTGACATATTACCAGATAGCTTCCATGATTTTTAATACAAAAAAAGAGCCTTCTATCCCAAGGGACGAAAGGCTCGCGGTACCACCCTAATTGCTAATAATAGCATCTCTCTCACATATAACGCTGTGAAACGTCTAATTCTACTTTCAAAAGATTTCTTTTAGAAACTCTAGGTGTTTTTCAATATAAATTTAGTATCAGGTTTCCACTTTATCCTGACTCCCTAGAACTAAAACCTTATATTTACTCTCCTATCATAGTCTATATAAACTTTATACTATTATAATTGGATTAATCCTCTTTGTCAAATAATTTAGAAAGATATTTTTTTATTTCTTTCTCATATCCATTATCTGTAGGATTATAGTATTTTGTATATTTATATTCATCTGGTAAATATTGTTGTGGAGTATAGGAGTTTTTAAAATCATGGGGATATTTATACCCTTTACCATGACCTAAATTTTTTGCCCCACCATAGGATGCATCTTTTAAATGTCTTGGTACTTTCCCTATAGGTTTATTTCTAATATCAGATAGGGCATTATCTATTCCCATATAGGCTCTATTACTCTTCGGGGCACAGGCCACATATAGGGCTGCTTGAGAGAGTATTATTCTACCTTCTGGCATACCTATTACATTTACAGCTTGAAAGGCTGAATTAGCCACAACTAATGCATTTGGATCTGCATTTCCCACATCCTCTGAGGCACAAATTATTATTCTTCTGGCAATAAATTTAGGATCTTCTCCTGCATTTATCATTTTAGCCAGCCAATATAATGTAGCATCTGGATCTGAACCCCGCATACTTTTAATAAAGGCAGAAATAGTGTCATAGTGTTCATCTCCACCTTTATCGTATTTAGCTGATTTTACCAATATACATTCTTTTATAGTATCCAAATCTATATTTATTATTCCCTCACTACTCTCTGACGTGGAAAGTACAGCTATTTCCAATGAATTTAGTGCAAGTCTGCCATCTCCATCGGCAATAGTTATTAAATAATCCATGGCATCATTATCTATATTTACATTATAATTGCCTAAGCCTTTATCTTTATCCCTTAATCCATTTATTATTATTTTTTCTATATCTTTATTTTTTAATGAATATAGTGGAATTACCATTACTCTAGAAAGTAGGGCCTTATTTACTTCAAAATAAGGATTTTCTGTAGTAGCCCCAATTAATATTATTATTCCTCTTTCTACAAAGGGTAATAATGCATCTTGTTGAGATTTGTTAAATCTATGAATTTCATCTATAAATAATATAGTTCTGTTATTATATAGTTTCAATCTTTCCTCTGCATTATGTACTACTTCTCGTATATCTTTTACTCCCGAGGTTACGGCAGAAAGTTTTTCAAAATACATATTAGTAGTATTAGCAATTATCATAGCCAAAGTGGTCTTTCCCGTACCTGGAGGTCCATAAAAAATCATAGAGTTTAATCTATCGGCCTTAATTGCCCTATTTAAAAATTTTCCTTCTCCTAATATATGGTCTTGGCCAACAAATTCAGAGATATTACTTGGTCTCATTCTGTCGGCTAAAGGTGCATTTTTCTTCAATTGACTTTCCATATTTAGTGTAAACAAATCCATATTATCACCTTACTTAATTTGATGTATTTAATGATATAATAAATATAACAGTTAGTCAATTGGAGAAACCCAGGCTGGTACACCTACTCAAACAATTTCCTTCTTTACATACCCAGAAGTCATGGCACTTAGTATTCCCCCATAAGATAAATTAAACCTCACTGTATCTCCTACTTTATAATCAATTTTGCTGTCTGTTCCATCTAATAATAGATGATCGCTACTGCCTCCTAATATACTTATATCCTTATCTATTGGCATAAGGGTATCAAATTCTATATCCTGCTTTCCTATGGCCGCTATTATTCTTTTTCTTGTGCCTTTATCCACAAAACTAGGTTCTTTACCGAAGGCATCCATGCCAATTTTGCCAGTGGGAATTGAGGGTTTTTCTTTAACTTCTATAATTTCTACTTCTAATTGAAAAGCATCCTCATAAGTGTTTTCTATTTTTTTGCCAAAGGCTGTTTCCCTTCCAAGAACTAGGGATTCTCCTAATCTAATATTATTGATTCCATTTACCATATTATCATTCATTATTAAATATAGACTACTAGAATTCCCACCAGAGATAATTTCTAAATCTATATTATATTTTTCCTTTATATTTTTTCCTATTTCCACTAATCTACCTAGATTATTCTCATCGGGAATTACCCCACCATAACAGGTTAAATTAGTGCCTATCCCAATTAATTTTACCCCCTTTAAATTTAATATTTCTCCTACTGCATTATATATATCCTCTTCTTTATAATATCCCTCTCTTAAATCTCCTAAATCTACCATAAGTATAATCTTATGAATAATTCCCTTTTCCACAGCTTTTTCTGATAATGTTCTAATGGTTTCTATTTCTGAATTAAGGGATATATCTGCATATTCTACTACTAATTTAGCCTCTGATTTCATAGGTAGTCTTAATAAAATTTTAGGAATAGTAAAATCCTTTAATTTTATTAAATTTTCTATTCTAGAATCTGCTAAATAATCTACTCCTCCATCTACATAGGCATTTACAATTTTAGGTTCACCACAAAACACCTTAGTAACCCCTGCTACCTGTATATGATTTTTTTGGCATAAATCTACTATTACTTCTACATTATTTTTAACCTTATCTAAATTTATTTCCAATTTTGGATATTCCATACCTAATCCCCCTTATACGTTTTCTCATTTACTAATTCTAATATGATATTCTACATATTCTTTCTAATTCCTTCTTTCTGTGATAAATAACTACAATAGATTACAAATTAAAATATCATTTTTTTATAGGTTTGATATGTGGCTAACATATACAGAATATATACAAGGCCAAATACCATAAGGGTCATAAGCAAATTCCTTACAATATAGCCTCCACTCATATATCCTTGAAAAACCATTGAAAAAGTCATAGTTAGTATAATTGCAACTGGTAAACCTAAAACAATGGGAAAAATAAATAAAAATAAAATTTGTTTCCAAATCATTTTGGATAATTCTTTATTATCTAAGCCTAATTTAGAAAGCAATTCATACCTACTTTTATACTGTTTAGTTTCAGAAAGAATTGAAACAGCTAAAACTGTAGTCATTACGAAGAAAAATAAAAGTCCCATAAATAACATCGAAATCGTAAAGGATAATGTAGATACTTTCATTTCATCTAAAAGTTCTTCTGATATTAAAAAGTTATAGGGTAGGCCTAATCTTTCATCTGTTCCAGTGATTACCTTTCTTACTTTTCCGTTTTCAGCTACCACCAACTTCAGTAAATCATCATTTAATGCTTCAATATCTTTATCTTTTATTTTCCACAAATAACTTTTAAAAATAGGTTTTTGATCTGAAACCTTATCATCGTTAACGACGATATAATACTGAGTAAATCCAATATCCCTTGTATTCATAGGTTCAGTTATAATCTCTTGAAGGTGTAAAGATTCACCTGAAATATTATAATCATCAATTGGCAGTATCTTCTCCAAATCTATAAATGTAGAGGCACCTTGAACTAAAAAGCTGCCTTTTTCTAAATGAATAGGTTTTTTGCCACTTAAAATTCTAAACTCATTATAATCGCTTATGGAAATAATAGGTTCAAATTCCTGCCATGCACCAAAATCTGAATTATTAATCATAATATCATAAACATCAGAATCTTTTATCCCATAAGTGGAGATATTAGCTTTGGCTTCAATACCATACTTCGATATAATATCATCTACCTTTTTTACAAAATCCCCATTATCTAAATCATCCCGATATAATATATCAAAATTGCTATATTCCGTAACATTAAGTTTATAATATCTTCCAAAAAGAAATCCCATTAAAACAAAGCTAAATCCAGCTACTAATACTATGGTTAAAGTCCCCATTTGCCTCGACATTAAATTTATCTTAGCTCCAATAAATCTAATAGGCAATACAGCCTTTGTATACTGATCATTATCTTTTAATATCCTTTTATTAAATATAATAGATAAGTTCGCTGCCATATTATATGTGCTAATGATTAAAATTAAAATAGATAGACTTATAATCTTAAAAGAACCTTGAATCTTAATTTGCCAATATATAATGGTTAAACAAATCAATGTTACTAATATACTTATTTTAAATACTATATCCATCCTTTCAGGGTTTTTATATTTTACTTTTTCATTAATACGATCTGCCTGAATCCAATGGATAATTTTTTGGTTTTTAAATAGCTTAGAGCTAAATACTGCCGCTAGTAGATATGAAACTAAAGTTACAAAAATCGTTAATATTATGATTAAAGCGTCAAAAGCCCCAATGCACATTGAAAATTTAACACCGCTATAT
>DAIMNI010000021.1:0-30922 GCA_036720245.1 Tissierellia bacterium
GAGGTATTGCCAGTAAATTATAAAGATCTGAAAAACAGTAAAAAAATAGAAAGTTCAAAGGAAATAAGAAATAGAGTTAATCAGGCTAGAAAATTGCAGTTAAATAGATATAAAGGTGATAATATATTTTCTAATGCACAATTAAATAATAAAGGTATTGAAAAATATTGTGTATTGACTAAAGGTGCAGAAAATATATTGAAAAAGGCCTTTGAGAAATATAAATTTAGTGCCAGATCCTATAATAAGATATTAAAAGTATCTAGAACCATTGCAGATTTAAATGGTGAAGAAATTATTTCTGAAATGGATGTACTTGAGGCCATTAGATATAGAACCTTAGACAATAAGTATTGGGGGTAATCTGAAATGATAAATCTTACCAATAGAGAGGTATTAATATGGTTAAGTAGCCTAAATATTAGCAATAAAAGTATAGAAAAAATAATGGAACAGATTCCAAATTTGAACCAATTGCCAAATCTAGATGCTAAATATATATATAATTTAAAAGGCATTAAAAATAATGTTATGGAAAAAATAATTAAAAATCGAAATGAAAATTATATTAATACATTGTTTAACACAATAGAAGGAAATAATATGGAAACAATAACTATTTTAGATAAAAATTATCCAGAAAGCCTATATCATATATATGATAGCCCCAAGGTATTATATAAAAAAGGAGATATTCATGAAAAGGATAGAATTGCCATAGGAATAGTAGGGTCTAGAAAATCAACTCAATATGGTCAATGGGCAACAGAAAAATTTGCGAGGGAATTAGTGAAGATGGATGTAACCATTGTAAGTGGTTTGGCTTTAGGTATTGATTCTATAGCCCATAGGGCGGCATTAGAGGCTGGGGGAAGGACTATTGCTGTTTTAGGAAATGGTCTAGATATAGTTTATCCAAAGAAAAATAGAACATTATATGAAGAAATTCCTAAAAAAGGAGCAATATTAACAGAGTATCCACTAGGTACCCAACCTTTAGCCTATAATTTTCCTCAAAGAAATAGAATTATTAGTGGCCTATCTTTGGGAATAATTGTAATAGAGGCCAAAGAGAAAAGTGGTTCTTTAATAACCGCTTATCATGCACTAGAACAGGGTAAAGAAGTCTTTGCACTTCCTGGCAATATTAATAGTTTATTTAGTAAAGGTACAAATAAACTAATTAAAGATGGTGCTAAAATTTTAATGGATATAGAGGATATTATTGAAGAAGTATATGAACTTCAGCAAAAAATTAAAGAAAAGAAAGTTGATGAAATAGATTATTCGGACTTAAGTCCTTTAGAAATTGAGATATTGGATACTATTAAGGATGGTCCCATACATGGAGATATGATAGCAGCTAATACAGGAATAAATATTTCTACCATAAATGGTATTCTCACAATTTTAGAGTTAAAAGGATTAATTAAAGAATTGGCAGGAAGAAATTTTACACTGTCATAATCATTATTTGGAGGTGTATTTATTGCAAAAAAATCTAGTAATAGTGGAGTCGCCTACAAAGGCTAGGACTATAGGAAAGATTTTAGGCAAGAATTACAAAGTAAAGGCCTCAGTAGGCCATGTAAGAGATTTACCTAAAAGTAGTCTTGGTATAGATATAGAGAACAATTATGAACCAAAATATATTACTATTAGGGGAAAAGGGCCTGTGGTAAAAGAATTAAAAGATGAGGCTAAAAAATCTAATAAAGTTTATTTGGCTACAGACCCTGATAGAGAGGGAGAAGCAATTTCATGGCATTTAGCTCACATCTTAGACATTGGCGAAAATGAATTAGTAAGGGTAGAATTTAATGAAATTACTAAGGATGCAGTATTAAATGCTATGAAAAAGCCAAGGGCTATAGATAAAGATTTGGTGGACTCCCAACAAGCAAGAAGAATTCTAGATAGATTAGTAGGATATCAAATTAGCCCACTCCTTTGGAGAAAAATTAAAAAGGGATTATCTGCTGGTAGGGTTCAATCCGTTACAGTAAAATTAATTTGCGATAGAGAAAAGGAGATAGAAAATTTTATCCCCAAGGAATATTGGAGCATAAAGGCTTTATTAGAAAAGAATAAAATTCCATTTGAAGCAAGTTTTTATGGGCTTATGGAGGAAGGCAAAGAAAAGAAAATTGAAATTTCAAATAGGGAAGAAGTAAAAAAGATATTAGACAAAATAGATAAAAATAACTTTATTATAAATGATGTAAAAAAAGGAACTAGAAGGAGGAATCCTTATCCACCCTATACTACATCCACATTGCAACAGGATGCATCTAAAAAGCTAGGTTTCTCCACTAAAAAGACTATGATTGTTGCCCAGCAACTTTATGAAGGTATTGATATTAAAAATGAGGGAACTGTTGGACTTATTACCTATATGAGAACGGATTCTACAAGAGTATCTCAGGAGGCTGTTAAGGCTACAGAGTCTTTTATTATAGACAAATTTGGTAAAAAATATAGCAATGGTGGAAAAGATTATAGTAATAAAAAAAGAAAAGAAACCCAAGATGCTCATGAAGCCATAAGGCCTTCATCTGTTTTAAGAACACCAGAAGAAATAAAAAATTCCTTGACTTCAGACCAATATAAATTATACAATCTGATTTGGGGAAGATTTGTGAGCTCCCAAATGAGTTCAGCTATTTTTGATACTATTTCTTCAAAAATTATTTCTAACGATGTTATTTTTAGGGCTTTTGGATCAAAACTAAAATTTGATGGCTTTTTAAAATTATATAATGACGAAGAAGAGGAAGATACAGAAATTCCATTACTTGAAGTAGGGGAGAAAGTAAAATTAAAAGAAATTGAACCAAAACAACATTTTACTCAACCATCACCAAGATATACTGAGGCTTCTCTAATTAAGACTCTAGAAGAATTAGGTATTGGCAGGCCTAGTACCTATTCTCCAACTATTTCTACCATATTAAATAGGGAATATGTAAATATAGAAAACAAATCTTTTGTTCCTACTGAATTGGGAATACTGGTAAATGATTTATTGGAGGAATATTTCGAGGACATTGTAAATGAGGAGTTTACTGCAGAATTAGAGGATAGATTAGACAAGATAGCTGAAGGAGAATATAGTTGGCAATTTGTAGTAGATGAATTTTATAAGGATTTTTATCAGGTGTTAAAAAAGGCAGAAGAGGAAATTGATAAAATTGAAATTGAAGAGGAAGTAACTGATGTAATTTGTGAAAAATGCGGCAGGAATATGGTAATTAAGTATGGCAGATATGGTAAATTTTTAGCCTGTCCAGGCTATCCAGAGTGTAAAAATACTAAAGCTATATTAGACGAAATTGGTGTGAATTGCCCTATATGTGATGGAAATATTGTTAGAAGAAGGTCTAAAAAGGGAAGAACCTTTTATGGCTGTAGTAATTTTCCCGATTGTAATTTTGTTTCTTGGGATGAACCAATATCAGAGAAATGTCCAAGATGTAAAGGCCCTATGGTGAAAAAAATCACCAAACAAAAAACTACAATAAAATGCATGGATAAAGAATGTGGATACAGTAAAATTGAAAAAAAATAAAATATTACTGTACATTTTGTCAAAATTGTAGTAATCTATTATATGGATTACTAAATATTCTGAATAGGTAGAAAAGTATTGCCTTAAGATAGTGAGGTGTTAGTATCTGATTAGAAGAAAAATTATTAAAAGGAGAATTATAGGATAAAATAATAGAAATTGAAGTAAAGGAAAATTTCAATCTAATATGGTCCGGTAAAAACAGAACATATATTGTTTATTGCTGCAGGTGCATTTCATGTTTCTAAGGTTGGAGATTTAATTCCAGAAATACAAGGAAGATTTCCAATAAGAGTTGAATTAGATAGTTTAACTGAGGATAATTTCGTAGAGATTTTGACTAAACCTAAAAATGCTATAATCAAGCAATATCAGCTATTATTAGCTACGAAGGGAATAAAATTAGATTTCACTGAAGAAGCTATTAGGGCTATAGCAAAAGTGGCATATCTATCTAATGAACAATCAGAGGATATTGGTGCTAGAAGGCTGCACACAGTATTAGAAAAGTTATTAGAGGATATTTCTTTTGGGGCATCAGAACTTAAGGATAAAGAAATTATTATTGATGAAGATTATGTAAATCAAAAGCTGATGAAACACATATATGAAAAAGACATATCAAAATATATATTATAAAAGAGGAGGATATAGATGTTAGAAAGCTTATTACAAAAAACTAGAAGATTAAATAAAACATTACAAAGTTCAGGTTCCAAGCCTGTTTCATTTCAAGAATTAAGTAAAATATTAAGTGAAATATTAGATGCCAATGTGTATATTGCTAGTAAGAAGGGTAGAGTTTTAGGTTATGAATTATCCACAGGTTTTGATTGTGATATTATTCAAGAGGAAATAGTTAGGGAAAAAAGATTTCCTAAAAAGTATAATGAACAATTATTATTAGTAAATGAAACTAAAGAAAATGTAGAGGAAATTACTGAATGTGTATTCGACGAAATTTCAGAATGTGAATATCCAGATAAAATCACAACTATAATCCCTATTAACAGTGGGGGGGAAAGGCTAGGGACTTTGGTACTAGCTAGATTTGGTAAAAATTTTACTGAGGATGATTTAGTACTTGCTGAATATAGTGCCACAATAGTTGGTATGGAGATTCTAAGGTCTAAACAAGAAGAATATGAAGAAGAAGTTAGGAAAAAGTCAGTTGTTCAAATGGCTATTGGCACTTTATCATATTCGGAATTAGAAGCTATGGGGCATATTTTTGAAGAATTAGATGGCGATGAGGGTTTATTAGTTGCATCTAAAGTGGCAGATAGAGTAGGGATTACCAGATCTGTAATAGTTAATGCTCTTCGTAAACTAGAATCTGCTGGGGTAATTGAATCTAGATCCCTAGGTATGAAGGGGACCCATATTAAAATTCTAAACGATAAACTATTAGATGAATTAAAACTGTCAAAAGAATAAAATATATTTTCAAAGGAAAGGTGGTTTTCCACCTTTTCTTTTTTTAAGGCCAAAGGCTTATTGAAGATAGTTATATAAAGGTTTATTATAAGATAAGATAAGTATTTTGTATTATTCTTTAGAAAGAAGTAGAAAAATGTATTTTTATATTTTTAAAATATATATTCTTGTATTATTATCATTTTTTTAAGAATTTCCAGTTTTAATATGTTATAATGTATTAAAATGTATTAAAATTAGTAATAATTAGTAATGTTATTATGTAAATCCTTGAATAATGTTTGAAAATGTATTATTATTAAAGAAATGAGGTGGTAATGTGTTAAATCAAATTGATGATAATATAAATATTCTACATAAAGCATTAGATGGAACTTGGCTTAGGAATAAAGCTATAAACCATAATATATCTAATGTGAATACACCGAATTACAAGAGAGTTGATGTAAACTTTCAGGACAAGCTAAAGAAAGCAATGAAAAAGGAAGAAAGTAAATTAGTTAAAACTCATGATAAGCATTTACCAGTTTCAAAAGAGATAAAGGATTTTAATCCTAGCATAGAAGTAGATAAATCTTATTCTTACAGATTTGACAATAATAATGTAAATATAGATACTGAATCTGCAGAACTAGCAAAAAATACTATAATGTATAATGCTTTAATAGACCAAACTGCAAGGGAATTTAATAGGATTAAAAATGTAATAATTGAAGGGGGTAAGTAGATATGGGTGTTTTTGATTCTATTAATATTAGTGCATCTGCACTTACAGCGGAAAAAACTAGAATTGATATTATTAACCAAAATATGGCCAATGCACATACCACTAGAACTACTGGTGGAATGCCATATAGAAGACAAATGGTAGTTTTTGAAGAAAGCAAAGATAATTTTTCAAAATACCTAGAAAAGTATAATAATAAATTTAATGGAAAAGGAGTAAAGATATCTGAAATTGTCCAGGACGAAACAGAATTTAAACGAGTTTATGAACCAGGACATCCAGATGCAGATCAATATGGTTATGTTTTGATGCCTAATGTGGAAATGGTAAAAGAAATGGTGGATATGATAGATGCACAAAGGACTTATGATGCCAATATTACGGCTATGAATGGTACTAAGTCCATGCTAATGAAAGCTTTAGATATTGGTAGGAGGTAATTAGATGGAAATCAAGACCATTGGTATAGAAAAGCCACAATATCCTCTAGATAAAGAAATCCAAAAGAAACAAGGGGAGAACAAGAAATTTAGTGAAATTTTTAATAATGCCTTAGATAATGTAAATAGATTACAATTAGAAAAGGATGAATATAGGAATTTACTTATTACTGGAGAACTAGATAATTTGCATGATCTCACCATTGCACAAGAAAAAGCAGATATTGCTTTACAATTAACATTAAGCATAAGAAACAAAATAGTAGATGCCTATAGGGAAATAATGAGAATACAGATTTAGAAAATAATGCTGTAAGAAATGAGGTGTTAAGGTGGGAGAGGCAATACAGCAAACTAAGAATCAATTAAATGAATGGTGGCAGGGTAAGGAAGAAGATAAAAGAAAGAAAATAATAATTATCTTCATTATATCAATTATATCCATAATTATGCTTTCTATTATACTTTCTAGACCCAAATATGAGGTACTTTATGAAGACTTGTCTTTAAAGGATATGGCTCAAATAACTAAAAAATTAGATGAGTTAAATGTTAAATGGAAAACGCCTGGTAAAGACAACACCGCTACTATATTGGTTCCCGCAGAAATGAAAAATAAAATAAAAATTGAATTAGCATCTTATGGCCTTCCTAAGGAAATGTATGGTTTTACAGATGCTTTTAATGATAGTTCTTGGACAATGACTGATTACGATAAAAAAGAAAGGTATAAATATGCGAAGGAAAATGAACTTGCAGCTACAATATCTAATTTTGACGGTGTTGAAAGTGCAAAAGTATACATAGATTTAAGAGAAGATAGTGGATTTGTTCTAGAAGATAATAAAATGGAGACTACAGCTGCAGTTTCTATAATAAAATCTGATAATAGACCTTTAAAAGGTGAAACTGTTACAGCTATTAAAGATTTAGTGGCTAATTCCATAAATACATCTCCTGAAAATATTCAGGTAATTGATACTACGGCAGGAAGAACCTTAGGAGACGAACCAGAAGAAACAGAAATTTTGATGACAGATCAATTTAATATTAAAAATAATTTAGAACAAATGATAAACAAAAATATTAAAGAGTTTTTAGAAAATGTTTTTGGGGCAAATAATGTAGCTGTTAATTCTAGTATAAAAATTAATTTTGATAGTGAAAAAAGTACCATAGTTGAATTTGCACCTCCAGTAGAGGGTAGTGAGGAAGGGCTAATTCGAAGCATGGAAGAAATTGAAGAACATATGGTAGGTGGACAGGCATCAGGTACACCTGGTACGGAAACTAATCCTCCTGATGATTATGGTATGCCAGAGGATGGCGGCGAAAGACATGATATGATTAAAAGAACTATAAATAATGAATTAAATGAAATTAACAAGGAAATTAGAAAGGCACCTGGTCAAGTAGAAGATATTACTGTAGCTGTATTAATTAATAGAGATGATTTAAGTTCTGAAGAGGAGGAAAAAATTGCAGATTTAATTTATGCTGCTACTGGTTTAGATACTAAAAAGGTAGAAGTTAGGGCTCAGACATTTGATAGACCAGAAAGGGTAGCAGAGGAAGAACAAAGAAAAAACTTGTTATGGTTAGTTCTTTTATTGGTAGCATTAGCCATAGGTACAACTACTTATGTAGTTTATAGAAGAAGAAAGGAAGAGGAGTTAAGAGAGTTAAGGGAATTAGAAGGATTAGATGATATAGCTCAAATAGAAACTGAGGTAGAAGATTTAGAATTTATTACTGAAGAGTCTAAAATGAAGTCTCAAATAGAAAAACTTATAGATAAAAATCCAGAACAAGTGGCTCAATTATTGAGAACTTGGTTAAATGAATAGGAGTGATTTTATGGCTAGAAAAGAATTTAGTGGTAAAGAAAAAGCCGCAATACTCCTAATTAGTTTAGGACCAGAGAATTCTGCGGAAGTCTTTAAACATTTAAATGAAGAGGAAATAGAAGAACTAACATTAGAAATAGCTAATATGCGTATGGTGTCTTCTGATGAAAAAAATGAAGTTATTGAAGATTTCTACCAATTGGCTTTGGCCCAAGAGTATATTTCTGAAGGTGGCATAAATTATGCTAAAGACATATTAGAAAGGGCATTAGGACAAGAAAAGGCAGTAGATATAATAGGTAGATTAACATCATCATTACATGTGCGTCCTTTTGAATTTATTAGAAAGGCTGATCCAAATCAATTATTAAATTATATACAAAATGAACATCCCCAAACTATTGCATTAATATTATCTTATTTAAATCCAAGGCAGGCTGCACAAATTTTAGCCAATTTACCTCCTGAAAAGCAAGGCGAGGTAACGAGGCGAATAGCCATAATGGATAGAACATCTCCTGAGGTAGTTAAGGAAATTGAAAAGGTATTGGAAAATAAGTTTTCTTCTATGCTATCTCAAGATTTTACTACTACTGGTGGAATACAAAGTACAGTGGATATTTTAAATGCTGTAGATAGAGGGACTGAAAAGTTAATTATGGAAGAATTGGATATTAGGGATGCAGAATTAAGCGAAGAAATTAGAAGAAGAATGTTTGTATTTGAGGATATAGTATCCTTAGATAATAGAAGTATTCAAAGAATTATTAGAGAGATTGACAATTCACAATGGGCAGTTGCGTTAAAAGGTGCCAGCGAAGAAGTTAAAGATGTTATATTTGCCAATATGAGTAAGAGATTAGTAGAAATGATAAAAGAAGATATAGAATTTATGGGGCCTGTTAGAATTAGGGATATAGAAGATGCACAGCAGAGCATTGTAAATGTAATTAGAAAATTAGAAGAAGATGGTGAAATTATCACTCCAAGAGGAGGAGATGAGGTAATTGTCTAATATTATAAAATCTTTTAGAGTGATAGAAAGTGAAATTCCCTTAGAACAAGAGGATTCTATGGAAAAACAGGGATTTAAAATAGATTCAAATGTTGAAAAGGTAATTTTAGCTGAAGCAAGACATAAATCTATGAAAATAATTTCTAATGCAAATGAAGGTGCAAAAAAAATACTAGAAGATGCATATTCTCAATCAGAAGAAAAATTAAATACGGCCTATGAAAATTCAAATAAAATTTTTGAGGATGCAAAGATAGAAGGCTGTGAAAAGGGCTATAAAGATGGAAAAGTAGAAGGTTATAATTCTGGATATGAAATTGGATATAAAGAGGGAAAAGAAGCCTCCCAACAATTAATAGAAGAAGCATTAAAAATAAAAGAAGAATATATTCAAATTAGAAACCAAGTTTTAAGGGATGCAGAAGAAGATATAGTGGAATTAGTAATAGCTATTTATGAAAAAGTCTTGTATCAAAAAGTAGAAGAGGACAAGGATTTAATTGTTTCATTAGTTTTAAATGGCCTAGATAGTCTAGAAGTTTCTGATAAACTTATAATCATAGTTTCTGAAGATGATTACGAAATAGTAGAAGAGTCTAAAAATATAATCTTAGCTAAGGCTAGCTTAATTGATGAATTAGATATTAGAGTTAATACTGATATGAAAAAAGGAGATTGCATGATAGAAACTTCCATGGGCAGTGTAGATGTAGGTGGAAATACCCAATTAAATGAAGTTCGGGATTTACTGAAAAATATATTGAGTAATGAGTGATATTAATGAGCTATAGTTTAAATATCAAAAAATATATAGATGAAATTCAAGAAAAAAATTTAATTAAATATACTGGTAAAATTACTAAAGTAGCGGGTTTAACCATTGAATCTGATGGACCCATAGCTACCATAGGGGAGTTGTGCTATATATATCCTTATCGTAGGGAGGAAGTTATACTTGCAGAAGTAGTAGGCTTTAGGGATGACAAAATATTATTAATGCCCTTAGGGAATATGGAAGGTATTGCATCAGGATCTTTGGTAGTTGCCAGTGGTAAAACTTTAAGGGTAAATGTAGGAGAAGAATTAATTGGAAGAGTAATAGATGGACTTGGAAATCCCATTGATGGGAAAGGCCCAATAAAAACTCAGAAAACCTATAAAGCATCTAATTCTCCACCTAATCCTCTAGAAAGGAAAACCATATCTGAACCTTTGCCTCTAGGCATTAAGGCTATAGATGGGCTATTAACCTGCGGAAAGGGGCAAAGAATAGGAATTTTTGCTGGCAGTGGGGTGGGAAAAAGTACCTTAATGGGAATGGTGTCTAGGAATTCATCTGCTGATGTAAATGTAATAGGTTTAATTGGGGAAAGAGGAAGGGAAGTTAGGGAATTTTTAGAGAATGATTTAAAAGAAGAAGGTTTAAAAATCTGTAGTAGTAGTAGTAACTTCAGACCAACCGGCACTAATTCGTGTTAAAGGAGCATTAGTTACCACTGCTATTGCAGAGTACTTTAGAGATGAGGGTATGGATGTAATGCTATTAATGGATTCTCTTACTAGATTTGCCATGGCTCAAAGAGAAATTGGACTAGCTATTGGAGAACCACCTGTTACTAGAGGCTTTACTCCTTCTGTATTTGCTGTAATGCCTAAATTATTAGAAAGGGCAGGTACTTCAGCTAAAGGAACTATTACAGGACTATATACAGTCTTAGTAGATGGGGATGATTTAAACGAACCAGTTACAGATACTGTAAGGGGAATTATAGATGGACATATTATTTTATCTAGAAAATTAGCAAATCAAAATCATTATCCTGCAATTGATATACTGTCTTCTGTTAGTAGGGTAATGCCGAATATTGTAGATAATGAACATTTAAAAATGGCAAATAAAATAAAGGATATTATGGCTACATATGATGAATCCGAAGACTTAATAAACATTGGAGCCTATAAAATGGGTTCTAATAAGAAAATTGACAAAGCTATAGAATTAAAAGAGGATATAGACAATATGCTAATGCAAAAAGTTTTAGAAACCTACCAATTTGAAGAAACTATTTCTATTATGGAGGAAATTTGCAAAAAAGATTAGTTAGTTGGAGGTAAAACAGATGATGAATTTTAACTTTAGATTAGAACGAGTTTTAAACTTTAAGGAAAATATAGAGGGATTGAAAAAGGCTGAATATGGAATAGCGAAACAGAAACTAAATCAAGAAGAGGGTAAACTTGAAGAGTTTAATTATCATAAAAATAATATTAAGGATAAAAAAGATTCATCAAAGGTTAAAACTAAGGCTGGGGACTTAGCCATGTATAATGATTATATCTTAGATTTAGATAAAAAAATAAAGGCTCAGGAAGGAATTGTAAATGAGACTGAATTAGAATTAGAAAGTGCAAAGGAAGCAATGGTAGCTGCTGTTCAGGAAAAAAAGACCTTTGAAAAGCTAAAGGAAAAAGAATATGAAAAACATTTGTATCAAATTAAAAAAATAGAGGAAAAGCAAGTAGACACCATAGTAAATTATAGAACTAGTACCCAAAAATAGGGGGAGAAATTATGGAAAATATAGAAAACATTAATGAAAATAAATCTAAAAAGAATAAATTTTTACGGATAATTACTCCTATTATTATAGCATTAATTATACTATCCCTATTATATATAAACAATAAAACCTTTAAAACTAAGGTAAACAATCTTTTGGAAAAATTGCCAGGAATTGCAGGGGAATATTTTAGAAATTCTCCTACAGATAAAGAAAGGCAAATAATGAAATCAGAATTGGCTGATTATTATTTGGCCTTAGAACCAGATACTGCGGCAGATAAATTATATATAATAAAAAAAGAAGATGATAAATTATATCAAGATATAATAAAATTAATGAATTCCACATCTTCTTCTAAAACAGCTGAAATTATAGAATTAGTACGAAAGATAGAATTGAGAAGAGATTTATTGGTTTCGATTTATGATGAGATTCAATTTGAAAAAGAGTCCTTTCTTATGGGGGAATCCGAAAGATTTCAAGGCAAGGATTTATATATTATTATAAATGAAATAGAAAAAAGATTTGCTAGGGATCAGGAGTTTAAAGATAATTTACCATATATCTTTAGCTATATGGATGAAAATCAAGCTGCTAATATTTTATATTACATAGATGATAGTATTAAAGACGAGGTACTATATTCTTTAAATCAAGGTAAAAGAAATAATTTAGAAAATAAAATAATAAGTAAAAGAGCAAAAGAAGATAGATTAAAGGAATTAGCTTATCTTTACGATGCTAAACCTAATAAACTAGCCATAGAAGAAATTGGAAATACAGAAAAATATAGTATTGAGGAATTGGCCATTATATATAAAAATATGTCAATTTTAAAATCTGCAGAAATATTGTCTAATATAGATAATGAGGAATTTGTACAAAAGCTGTTTACTGCAATCAAAACAGAAGAACAATTATTAAAAGAGGAAACCATTACAAAAGAAATTGGAAAATCTATGGAATTTATATCTGAGTACAACGATAAAGTATCTAATTTAGTAGATATTTATGAAAAAATGAGACCTGATAAAGTTGCAAAAATAGCTGAGAAAATGCTAAACAATGATTCTACTGTAACAATATTAGAAATTCAAGCTGAACCTGTGTTTAAAATTTCAGATGTCTCTATTATGGTAGATGTATTGTCTAGAATGAATAATAAGACTTTGGCTAAAATAATGGACAATATGAATGATAGAAGAGCATCCATACTAACTCAGGAATTGGCTAAACCAATTATTAGAACAGATGAAATAGAAGTTTCAAAAGAAGATGATACAGAAATTATAAATAATTATAATAAGAAAATTGATGATTTAGTATCTGTATATGAAAATATGAACCCTAAAAAAGCTGCAGAAATTGCCAAGGATATGCTTAATAATAATGCTACAACCACAATAATTGTAGATATATTCTCTAAGATACAGGATAAGAATCTTTCTAGTATTATAAATGAAATGGATGCAAAAGATGCCTCTAAACTAACTCAAATGTTAGTTAGATAATAAATAAAGAAACTAAGGAGGTGAATAAATGTTTAGTCTAAATTTTGTACCTAAAAATGAAGAAATAAAACTAGGCAGCACCCCTAATACTAAAACTAGTCCTAAAGGGGGCAATAAGGATTTTCTTCAAATATTAGAAGGACAAAAATCTAATATAAAAAATTCTAATATAGAGACAAAAGAAGAGTCAAAAGTAGCAAATACTGTAGAAAAGCAAAATAAATCTATAGAAAAAGAAAAAACGATGATTAAAGGAGATAAAAAAGAAGATAAAGTAGAAGATAAATTAGATAAATTAGGAAAAATAGAAGAACTAGGAGAAATTAATGAAGATGAAATGAAGTTAATAACAGTTTTACAGAATCTATTTAGTCTTTATAATGTGTTGGAAGATTTAGATATAGAATCTAATAAATTAATAGAATCAGTTTTCCAAACCATTGAAGTAGAAATGACGGAAGCACTTACTTTATTAGAAGAATTAATAAATAATCCAGAATTTATATCTAATGAAAGTTCTATATTAGAGGCAATAGATAAAGTAGAAGAATTTGTTAAAATTATGGAAGTGGAAATAGAAGAATATAAAATTGCAATGGAAGAAGATTTAGAATTGCCTTTAGAAAAGAAACTTGTTCAATTAGAAAAGGGAATGGAAAGTTTAAAACCTTTTGTAGAGAAAAGCTCTAAAGTCCCAGTGGAAGATGAAGTAGAATTTAAAAACAATTTAGAGGATGGGCCAAATATAATAGAAAACACTTCAATAGAAATAGAAAATACTGCTGAAGAAGATTTTTCTAATAATAGAGAGGATATTGGGACAGACTTTCCTGAGGAAGAAGATATAGAAATAGACCATAGTGAAAATCCAGTACCAAGCTTTGAAATTAAAAATCAAGGCATGTACAGAAAAACTAATATATTAGGGACAGAAAAACCACAAAATATTGATACTAAGGAAATTATAGAACAAATAGTTGACAAGGCAAAATTAGCAGTAGATGATTTTAAACAGGAAATAAAAATTAGCTTAAAACCAGAGATTCTTGGAGATGTAATTTTAAAAATGGAAACAGCTAAGGAAGGCATTACAACTAAAATCATGGTAGACAATTATAAAACCAAAGAATTAATTGAGACAAATCTCTATCAATTAAAAGAAGAAATGAAAGAAAATGGATTAGAAATCAAAGCATTTGAAGTATTTGTGGGCACCAATGAGGATTTTCAAAAAGAAAAATCCCGTGAATTTAATTTAAACAAAAAGTCTAAAAAAATCAAAATTAAAGACGAAGAAGTAGAAGAAATAAAAACCTATGATAATAATGTATTTCGAAAGATGGAAACTATCTATGGAGAAAGCAAATTAAATTTATTTGCATAAATAAATGGGGTGAAAATATGAAAGTAGACAATCAGGATTATAAGCAAGTACTTGGCTATTTTGATGATGAGCCAAAAGCTAAGACTCCAGTGCAAAAGAACACTGATTTAGATAAGGATGCTTTCTTAAGACTATTGACAACTCAATTAGCTAATCAAGATCCATTAAATCCAATGGAAGATAAGGAATTTATAGCTCAATTGGCACAGTTTTCTTCCTTGGAGCAAATGCAAAATTTAAATAAAAATGTAGAAAACCTTGGAAATGAATTGTTTGAATCCTTGGAAATAATGAATTTAAATCAAATTCAAGCTAATATTCAAATACTAAAAGAAGTAACAAATATGAGGAAGGCTATGGAATCCAATTATGGCATAGATCCACAGCCAATTAGCAAAACTGAGTTATGGATTAAAATTGAGGAGGCCAACACTCTAAAGGAAAAAGATTATACTAAAGAAACTTGGGAAAACTTCCAAGAATCTCTTATAGCTGCACAAGAGATAATAGGTAAAATAGATGCAAGTGAAGCAGAAATTGAGAAGGCTCATAATAATTTAATAAAAGCAATAGAAGATTTAGAAAAAGTAAATGCCGATAAAGACGAGTAATTTATTTTAAGGACGGGATGATAATATGAACAATATCCAGATTAAAAGGCTGGAAAATCAAATTATTAGTTCATCTCAAAAAAGCATCCAAAACAAAAACAATAAAAGTTTTGAAGAAATATTAAAAAGAACCCAAGACTCCAGTAGGGATATTAAATTTTCAAAACATGCATTGGATAGAATGGACAATAGAAATATACAACTAAATTCCAATGAGATGAACAGGCTTAAAACTGGTTTTGATAAGGCAGAGGAAAAAGGAGTAAATGATGCTTTAATCCTAATGGAGGACAAGGCCTTTATTGCCAGTATAAAAAACAAAACTATAATCACAACAGTAAGTAGAGAACAATTAAAGGACAGTGTATTTACAAATATAGATGGGGCAGTAATAGTGTAGCTGGACCTTAGGGAAGCTATATATATCTGAATGACAGAGGATATAAATGCCCAAAAATGGAGGTATATACTATGATGAGGTCAATGTATGCTGGTGTTACAGGACTTAGAACCCACCAGAACAAGATGGATGTTATAGGCAATAATATTGCTAATGTAAATACTGTAGCATATAAAAGAGGTACTATGACATTCCAAGAGGTATTTAGTGAAACCATAAGAGGGGCTAGTGGCCCTCAAGGTGGTAGGGGAGGTACTAATCCTCAACAAATAGGATTAGGTGTTGGTGTTGGTGCTATTAATACGGTACACACTAAGGGACATATGCAAGGCACAGATAATCCCACAGATTTAATGATAGATGGAGAAGGATTTTTTGTAGTATCAGATGATTCAAATTATGAAAATAGATATTACACTAGAGCAGGAAATTTTCAATTAGATAGGGATGGTACATTGGTTACTGCTGATGGACATAAGGTTTTAGGCTATAAATTAGATGAAAATGGAAAGCCTACAGCAGAGGCAGGGGATATAGTGATTAGTAAATCTGAAACTAAAGCTCCTACTGCAACAAATAAGATTAGATTTAAGGGGAATTTGGATTCTAAGGCTGATCAAGGAGAGCCAGGGCATAAGTCTAATACAATAATTAAGGATAGTTTGGGAAATTCTTATCTTATAGATTTTAAATTTGTAAAAGATGAAACTGCTGATGATAAAAACACCACTTGGACATTAACGGTGGATAGGATTACTGAACAGTCTACAGGCAATTATGCAACAGATGTAAGTAGCGTTATGGATGGAGTGAAAATAACATTTAATGCAGATGGAGAAATTGCAAAAATAAATGATGAGGAACCAGATAAACTTGCAGACGCAGTAAAATTAAAGGAAGACGAATTATCAAAAATAACATTCAATATGACAAAGGATAAAGTAGAGATTGACAATGGGAACAGTCCAGCAGGCAATTTTAGAGATATAATAATATTCGACCCTCAAAACTCAGAAACCTATAAAAATCTACATCAATATGCCAATGATATGGATGCCCAACCCTATGCCTTAGATGGGAATTCCTCAGGGAAATTACAGGCATATACCATAGATCAAACTGGCATGGTAGTAGGAATATTTGACAATGGAGAACAAAAAAATCTAGCACAAATAATGTTAGCTAAGTTTGATAATCCTGCAGGATTAGAAAAGACAGGTGGTAATTTTTATAGAGATACTAGAAACTCTGGAGAACCTCAATATGGGCTTGGAGCAGGTTCAGGTTTTGGAGGTATTCGTGGTGGGACATTGGAAATGTCCAATGTGGATTTATCTATGGAATTTACAGAGATGATTACCACTCAAAGAGGTTTCCAAGCTAATTCTAGAATTATCACCACTTCAGATGAAATGCTACAAGAATTAGTAAATCTTAAAAGATAATAGATAGGGTAGTTAAACTATCCTATCTAAGAAAAGGGGGGTAGGAATGATTAAAGTACAAAGGTTAAACGGCAAAGAATTTGTTATAAATAGCGAGTTAATACTCTTTGTAGAAGCAACTCCCGACACAGTAATAACCTTCACCACTGGTCAAAAAGTTGTGGTAAAGGAAACAGTAGATGAAATAATAGATAGAATTTTAGATTTTAAATCAAAATCTATTTTATATAAAAGTAATAATGAATGAAATGAGGTGTAGTAATTGGACATATCATCAATAATTGGTCTCCTTTTAGGAATTGCATTTATTATAGGAGGAATAAGAACCACAGGTGAATTAGGTACATTTTGGGATGTGTCTTCCATCATTATAGTATTAGGAGGAACCATAGCGTCTACTTTAGCTAGTTTTCCCATGAAAAACTTTTTAAATACTGGTAAGGTGATTAAAAAAGCTTTCTTCTATAAAGATACTTCCCCCGATGAAGTAATAGGCGAAATTATAGAACTAGCTAATATTGCAAGAAAGGAAGGATTGCTTTCTTTGGAAGAGTATGCAGAAAATCTAGATGATGAATTTTTGAAAAAAGGTATAATGTTAATAGTAGATGGAACAGACCCCGATTTAGTTAGAAATATTCTTGAAACTGAACTAGTATTTTTAGAGGAAAGACATCTAGATGGACAAAGCATTTTTCAAACTATGGGTACATATGCACCTGCTTTTGGTATGATTGGAACATTAATTGGATTAATCAATATGCTTAAATTTTTAGATGATGCAAGTGCTATAGGGCCAAATATGTCTGTAGCTTTAGTAACTACATTTTATGGTTCTGTATTAGCTAATGTTGTCTTCTTACCTATGGCCAAAAAATTAAAAGTTAGATCTGATAGTGAAATACTAGTAAAGGAATTAATGATAGAAGGTTTATTATCCATACAGGCAGGAGAAAACCCAAGAATTATTGAAGAAAAACTAAAGACTTTTATACCACCTAATATGAGGAAAAACTATAAAAAACAATTGGAGAGAGAGGTAATAGAATGAGTAGGAAAAGGAGAAGACAAGAGGAAAATAATGCTGGTGAGTGGCTAACTACCTACAGTGATATGGTAACTTTGTTATTAACCTTCTTTGTACTAATGTTTTCTTTTTCCGAAATAGATGCACAGAAATTTAGGAGTATAATGAGTAGCTTTCAGGGTGGAACTGGAGTATTAGAAGGGGGTACAAGCTTGGAATTTACCGAGGAAATACCGCCTTTTGATGAAGAATTAGAAGAGGATCTAGAAAAACTTAAAGGAATTTTAGAAGAATATGCAGATAGCATTGGTTTAGGATCAGAAATCATTCTTTCAGTGGAAGAAAGAGGGCTTGTGATTAGATTTATGGACAATGTATTATTTGATTCAGGTAAGGCTGATTTAAAACCAGAATCTATGAAAATTTTAAGTTCTCTAGCAGAAATATTAAATAGGGAAGAATTTAAAGAAAGATTAATCAAAATTGAAGGCCATACAGATACTGATCCTATAAGATATTCTAAAAATTTCCCCACCAACTGGGAACTATCAGCTACTAGGGCAACAAATGTATTAAGATATTTAGTAGAAAGGGAAAATATTGATGGCAGCAGAGTTTCTTCATCAGGATATAGTTTTTATAGACCTATAGCTCCAAATGATACTAGTGAAAATAAACAAAAAAACAGAAGAGTAGATATAGTCATATTAAGGTCTTCCTATGAGGAAATCGAACCATAGTTAAAGGAGTGAAATAATAATATGGACAATAAAAATACACCATTAGTAATACTTTTAATTCTAATTATCCTATTGGCTGTAGTGGGCATCATTCTAGGAGTAATGTTTTATAAAAATAAGGGTGTAGATAATGGTGCAAAAAAACAAATGGAAACATTTAATTTAACTTTGGATGATATGTATTCTAATATAAAGGATAGTAAAAAAATAGTAAAATTAAAGGTAACTGTATCTATCAATAATGAAAGCACCTATGATACATTAAGCGAAAAACAATTTTTAATTAGAGATGATATTAATAAAATTATACGTAATAAAACAGAGGAGGAGCTTCAAGGAGAGGAAGGGCAAACTAAATTACAAAATGAAATAAAGGGTAGTTTAATTGAATTATTTAATGATGAAACTATTACAAATGTATATTTTGACGATTTCATTATACAGTAGGGAGGGAAGTAATTGGCTGAAATATTATCACAAAACGAAATAGATGCCCTACTAAATGCTTTAACTTCAGGGGAGGTAGATGTTCAGGAAATACGTGATATAGATAATACTGAAAGGGTTAGAAAATATGATTTTAGAAATCCCCAAAAAATAGCTAAGGATCAGTTAAGGACTTTAGAAATAATCCATGAAAACTTTGGTAGATTATTTCAAACCTTTTTATCGGCGTATTTAAGAGCACCAGTAAAGACCAATATACTTACTGTAGATCAATTTGCCTATAGTGAATTTAGCAATGCCATTTCAAACCCTGCTTTTTTAAGCATAATAGATTTTAAACCTTTAAATGGGCAGGTACTAATAGATATATCGACCAATGTAGTTTATTCTATAATAGATAGACTATTAGGTGGGGATGGTACTCAAAAGCAAGATATTAGGCCTTTTTCAGAAATTGAATTATCTCTGTTGGAAAATATGATGAATAGGGTAATGCCCATTATTCAGGAAGCTTGGGGAAATGTCATTCAATTAAAACCAAGTTTAGATAAAATTGAAGTAAATCCTCAATTTGCCCAAATAGTGCCACCTAATGAAACTATAGCATTGATTACTATGAATATTGGAATTGGTTCTACTGAAGGAATGTTAAATGTTTGCATACCCCATTTAGTCATTGAACCTATATTAGATAGGCTAAGTACAAAATATTGGTTCTCCACAGCAGAAAGAGATTTATCTGATAGAGAGGTTTTGGCTATTAGAGAAAGAATATTGAATACTTCAGTACCTGTAAGAGCTGAGCTAGGTTCTACCACACTAAAAGTAAAGGATGTTTTAAACTTACAAAATGGAGATGTAATCAAACTAGATACATTTACTGGAGAACCAGCAAAAATAAGAATTGGTTCACAAGTAAAATTTGTTGGGGATATAGGGGTATCCAAAAATAAAATGGCAATTAAGATAGCAAATGTTGTAAGGGATGGTGATATAATTGACTAAAGATTTACTTTCGCAAAGCGAAATAGATTCTTTGCTTGGAGGAATAGATAAGGAGTCTGCTAATGGTTTGGATGAAAATATAATAACTAATATTGAAAAAGATGCTATTGGGGAAATTGGCAATATTAGTATGGGTACTGCTGCAACAACCTTATCTACTTTGTTAAATAAGAAAGTTTTAATAACAACACCAAGAGTTGAAGTAACCAATACTACAAAGCTTTCATATGAATATCCTATACCTTTTGTAGCTATAGAGGTTATCTATAAAGAAGGCTTGAAAGGCTCTAATATACTAATGGTAAATACAGATGATGTAAAAATTATTACAGATACTATGATGGGGGAAGAAATAAATACTGAAAGGGAATTAACAGAATTAGATTTAAGTGCAATATCGGAAGTAATGAATCAGATGATGGGTTCTGCTGCCACATCCCTTTCAGAAATTTTAATGAGAAAAATAGATATTGAGCCGCCAAAATCCTATGAAATTACTGTAACAGAAGGAAGCGAAACTTTGGATGTACTAAAAAATGATGGCCCTATTATAAAAGTTTCTTTTAAAATGATAGTCGAGGGTTTAATCGATAGTGAAATAATGCAATTATTACCCCTAAATTTTGGCCAAAATATGGTTAAAGAGATTCTTGGGGAAAATGATAAAACAGAAACCATAGAATCCTCACAAAATACCTATATGGGAAAACCTACTAAAGAGAGAAAAAAGAAAGAAATTATGGAAAAAGAACCTGTAATTATAAGAAAACCTGAATTTGAAGCCTTTGACACTGTTGAAAATATTAGCTATAATGAATCTATTGATTTAGTCGGAGATATACCAGTTGAAATAACAGTTGAATTAGGCAGAACTACTAAAAAAATTGGAGAAATATTAGAGTATGGGCCAGGAACTGTATTAGAATTAGACAAATTAGTTGGTGAACCCCTAAATTTATATGCTAATGGAAAATATATAGCTAAAGGGGAAGTAGTTGTAATTGATGATAATTTTGGGGTAAGAATAACGGATATAGATAATGATTAGGGAGGTATTTATATGGCAAAAGGGATATTAATTGTTGATGATGCTTCATTTATGCGAATGATGATAAAGGATATATTGACAAAGAATGGTTTTGAGGTTATTGGAGAAGCTGAAAACGGAATAAAAGCTGTAGATAAATATAAAGAATTAGAGCCAGAATTAGTTATTATGGATATAACTATGCCTGAAATGGATGGAATTCAAGCTGTTAAAGAAATTAAAAATGTAAATCCAGATGCCAAAATAGTAATGTGTTCTGCAATGGGGCAACAATCCATGGTAATTGAGGCCATACAAGCAGGGGCTAAGGATTTTATAGTAAAGCCATTTCAAGCTGATAGGGTAATAGAAGCTGTAAAAAAAGTGTTAAGCTAAAATGAATCTAGATAAAAGAATTTTTTACTTAAGTTTTATAATGATTTTAATATATAGCCCTATATCCTATGCTGTAGGAGAATCAAATTCTAATATGGGAACGCTGATTTTAAAATTCTTTTTTTATATATTTATTATTTTTGGAGTCATTATAATTACCATATATGGGACTAAATTTATTGCAAAAAATTCTAAAAGATTTATTAATAGCCAATATATCAAGGTATTAGATAGAATTAGTTTAGATACTAATACTAAAATAACCATAGTAGAAATAAATAATTATATTTATATATTGGCAATTTCCAACAATAGTATTGAGACTGTGGATAAAATTCCAAAAGAAAATTTTGAATTAGAAAAGAATTTAAAATTTGAAAATCAATTAGAATGGCATAAAAGTAAATATATCTATAAAGATTCCTCTAAGTTTAAAACTAAAGTGGGAAAGTTTCGTAATAAATTAGGTGAATTTTTTAATAAGGAAGACGAAAATGATGAAAGTTAAGAGAAAAATATTATTAATAGTACTTTTTATACTCATGTTCACAACAGGGGTCTCTTATGCTGAACCGCAATTATCTTTGCTTGGGAAGGATGTAGTTTTAGAAGACAATAAAGATCCACAAAACTACGTTTTCTCATTGCAAGTTTTATTTATTCTAACAATATTAACACTAGCACCATCTATTTTAATAATGATGTCTAGTTTTACTAGAATAATAATAGTGCTTTCTTTTATTAGAAATGCATTAGGGCTTCAGCAAACACCTCCTAATCAGGTTATTATTGGACTAGCATTGTTTTTAACATTTTTTATAATGGCACCTATAGGAGCGGAGATCAATAATGAAGCTATTCAGCCTTTTTTAAAGGAAGAAATTAATCAAGATTTAGCTTTAGAACGTGCAATGAAACCAGTGCGTGAATTTATGTTTAAGCAAACTAGAGATAAAGATTTAAGCCTTTTTTTAAAGATGGAAAATCTTGATGAGGTTAAAAATTTAGATGAAATACCTAGTCATGTTTTAATTCCAGCATTTATAATTAGTGAATTAAAAACTGCTTTTCAAATTGGATTTGTAATTTATATACCATTTTTAGTAATAGATATGGTGGTAGCAAGTACATTAATGTCCATGGGAATGATGATGTTACCTCCTGTAATTATATCTTTGCCATTTAAAATTTTGTTATTTATATTAGTTGATGGATGGAACTTAATAGTAAAGTCCCTTTTAGTAGGTTTTAAATAGGGGTGATTAAATGAATCAAGGGGATGTTTTAAAATTAGCACAGGATGCAATAAGAACTGTACTATTAGTGTCGGCACCAATGCTAGGGATTTCATTAATAGTAGGTTTAATAGTGAGTATAATTCAAGCAGTTACCCAAATACAGGAGGCTACATTGGCCTTCGTTCCTAAAATAGTGGCAGTTTTATTATCTTTAGTTATATTTGGACCTTGGATTTTAAAAGTAATGACACAATTTACTTTTGATTTACTTAATAATATTAATTTATATATACAATAAAAGGTGTTTAATATGGGAGAAACTTTTCAATTATTATTTGATCAATATGAAATTTTTTTATTAGTATTTGTCAGGGTTTCGGGGATCTTTTTAATTTCACCATTTTTTAGTGCCCAAAACATACCTAATACTATTAAAATAGGGTTTTCGTTTATATTATCTATATTAATATCTTTATCTGCTGATATTAGCTATGCCCCAGAGGAATTTGCATTTGTAGCTACAATTGCAAAAGAATTAATTGTAGGCTTAATAATTGGTTTTATTGCCTATATGTTTTTCACCGTATTTTATATAATGGGGCAGTTGATTGATATGGAAATTGGATTTGGAATGGTAAATGTGATGGATCCTCAACATAAAGTACAAGTACCACTAATGGGAAATTTTTATTATATATTAGCCTTTTTAATCTTGTTTTCTATGAATGGGCATCATATTATAATAAATGCTATTGTAGATAGTTATAAATTTATTCCCATTGGAAAGTTTACCTTTAGGGAGGATACAGCCTTTTCCTTAATAGATATTTTATCTAAAACCTTTGCTACGGGTTTTAAATTAGCTATGCCAATTATAGCAATTGTTTTTTTAATAGATTTGTTATTGGGAATATTGGCTAGAACAATTCCTCAAATGAATGTGTTTGTAGTGGGGATACCTTTAAAAATACTAGTAGGATTATTAATTGTTTCTATTTCTATGCCAATTTTTTATTCTATTTCTACGGGGATTTTTAATGAAACGGTTGATGAAATATACTATTTTCTAAAATCCTTTGTTAAAGGATGATATTATGGATTTTAAAATAAACTTACAATTATTTGCAGATGCTGAAAAAACTGAAGAAGCTACTCCTAAAAAGAGAAAGGATGCTAGGGAGGAAGGTCAGGTTTTACAAAGTAGGGAAATAACATCTGTATTTATGTTATTATCTAGTTTTCTACTTTTGAAATTTTACGGAGAACATTTTATAAACTCTTTAATGAAGTATATGACAAATTTATTTAGTAATATTGAAAATATAGATATTTACTTTTATGAGAATAATTTGATGCTGGAATTTACTAAAACCATAGCAGTTTTTATAGGATTAATAGCTCCTATGCTTTTAGTTGCATTTTTTTCTGCACTTATAATAAATTACCTTCAAGTGGGATTTTTATTTACTACAAAACCTTTAAAACTTAAACTAAATAGAATAAATCCCATTGAAGGGTTTAAAAGGCTTTTTTCTAAAAGGGCCTTAATGGAATTATTAAAATCAAATTTAAAAATTATATTAATAGGCTATACCGCTTATTCTTTTATCAAAAAAAATATGTTAAAGATTATGGAATTGCCTAGACTTGAAACTACTATTATGCTTAAAAATTTTGCAAGTATTGCTTTTAGTTTTGTTATTAACATTATTGTAGTATTGGTGGTTCTTGCTGTTATGGATTATTTTTTCCAATGGAGAGAATATGAAAAGAACTTAAAAATGACCAAACATGAAGTTAAAGAAGAGTATAAACAAACTGAGGGGGATCCATTAGTAAAATCTAAAATTCGAGAGAAACAAAGAAGAATTGCTATGTCTAGAATGATTCAAGAAGTGCCAAGGGCAGATGTTATTATTACAAACCCTACCCATATAGCTGTAGCAATTAAATATGATAAGGATTCTTATGTGGCACCCTATATATTAGCTAAAGGTGTGGATATAATAGCGGAAAATATCAAGAATGTAGGAAAAGAAAATTCTGTACCTATAGTTGAAAACAAACCTTTGGCTAGGGCATTATATGATACTGTTGATATAGGCGATATAATACCGGAAGAATTATATGAAGCTGTTGCAGAAGTTTTGGCTTATGTATACAGTTTAAAAGATAATTAATAGGAGGAAAAATGATGAAATTTGGCGATATTGTTGTTGCTTTAGGCATTGTTGGAATAGTTATAATTATAATCTTCCCTATACCTAAACCTTTATTAAGTATTCTCCTAAGCCTTAATATAGCTTTTTCTTTATTAATATTATTATTATCCATGTATACAAAGGATGTACTAGAAATTTCTATTTTCCCATCCCTATTATTAATTGCAACCTTGTTCAGACTTTCTTTAAATATTTCTACTACTAGGGGGATATTAATGGATGGGGATGCAGGAAAAGTTGTAGAGGTATTTGGTAAAGTTGTTATTCAAGACAATGTGATAGTTGGATTTATAATATTTTTTATAATTGTCATTATTCAATTTGTAGTGATTACAAAAGGCGCAGAAAGAGTTGCTGAAGTTTCTGCTAGATTTACATTAGACGCTATGCCAGGCAAGCAAATGGCCATAGATGCTGATTTAAACTCGGGATTAATAACAGAGGAAGAGGCAATTAAAAAAAGAGGAGATATTCAAAAATATGCTGATTTTTATGGGTCTATGGATGGAGCTACTAAATTTGTCAAAGGAGATGCTATTGCTGGAATTTTAATTACCATAATAAATATTGTGGGAGGATTAGCAATGGGTGTTTCTGGAGGTATGAATTTTAAAGAGGCTATGCAAAAATACACCTTATTAACTGTAGGGGATGGGTTGGTAAGCCAAATACCTGCATTGTTAATCTCAACGGCTACTGGATTAATAGTAACAAGGGCTGCCTCTGATTCTAATTTAGGTCAAGATTTAATAGATCAATTATTTGGAAATAATCCAGATTTATTATATTTGATTGCAGGGCTAATGATTGCCCTTGGTGTATTTACTCCTCTACCTGCGGCTACCTATATTATATTAGGTCTAATATTTGCTTTTATAGCCTATTCAATGAATAAGGCGACTAAAAAAGAGATCTATGAGGTAGAAGAAGATATATCTGAAGCGGAAGAGTTAAGAAAACCAGAAAATGTTTTAGAACTACTAAAAGTAGATGATATAGAATTAGAATTAGGCTATGGGCTCATTCCTTTGGCAGAAGTTAGTCAAGGGGGAGACTTATTAGATAGGGTAGTTATGATACGTAGGCAAATAGCCATGGATTTAGGTTTAATTGTTCCAATTATTCGTTTTAGAGATAATATTCAGCTTAATCCTAATGAGTATATAATAAAAATTAAAGGAGTTCAGGTGTCTAAAGGGGAAGTGCTATTTGATCATTATTTAGCAATGGATCCTGGAACAGGGGAAGGGACAGTGGAGGGTATAGATACAATAGAACCAGCCTTTGGATTACCTGCTAAATGGATAAGGGAATCTGAAAGAGAAAAGGCGGAAATATTTGGCTATACAGTAGTAGATCCTCCTTCTGTAATTGCTACTCATTTAACAGAAGTAATAAAGGAACATGCACATGAACTACTTGGTAGGCAAGATGTAAAACTATTAGTAGATAATGTTAGAGAAGAATATCCTGCAGTAGTTGATGAATTGGTTCCCAATGTTTTAACAATTGGAGAAATTCAAAAGGTATTATCTAATTTATTAAAAGAACAAATTAGTATTAGGGATATGGTAACAATACTAGAAACCTTAGCGGACTATGGAAGTGTAACGAAAGATGCAGATTTATTAACTGAATATGTAAGACAAAGATTATCTGGGTATATAACCAATAAGTATGTAGAAAATAGTGAATTAAATGTAGTAACTTTAGATAGCGAAGTAGAAGAAATTATTATGAATTCTATTAATAGAACTGAAACTGGTGCATATTTAGCTTTGGAGCCAAATATGGCACAGGGCATATTAAATAATACTTTTAGGGCAGTTCAAAAATTAACTGCCATTGGAGAGCAGCCCATTATTTTAACTGCACCAATAGTTAGATTATATTTTAAAAGATTAACTGAACAATTGACTAGGGATTTAATCGTACTATCCTATAATGAAATAGAACCATCAGTAGAGGTTCAATCAATTGGGATGGTGAGCATATAATGAAAGTTAAAAGATATACTGGAGCAACTGCTTATGAGGCTATGATAAAATTAAAAAGCGAATTAGGACAAGATGCTATTATTTTAAATACCAGAACTATTAAGCAAAAAGGGTTTTTTGGCCTATTTAAAAAGCCTATAGTAGAAATTACTGCAGCTTTTGAAGAAAAAGATTTAGTATCTAAGAAATCAAATATAGATAATAGATGGCTAGAGATTAGTAATGAAATTCAAGATATAAAAAACATGATAAAAGATTTTCCTACAGCTACAATAGAAGAAACAAATAAAATTCCCAAAAGACTGGATTATTACAAAAACTTATTAGTCAGTGAAGGGGTAGAATATAGCACTGCTACCTTAATAATTAGGGAAATAAACGAACAAATTAATATTGATAATAAAGATGAAAAAATGATAAAAGACATTATAAAATATAGTCTAATGGAATATATGGGAGATATAAGGCCTATATCAATAAAACCAGGTTCTCAAAAAATAATCTTTTTTGTTGGCCCTACAGGAGTAGGAAAAACTACTACATTAGCTAAAATTGCCTCCCAATTAGTATTAGAGGGAAAATATGATATAGGTTTAATTACTACTGATACTTATAGAATTGCAGCTGTAGAACAGTTAAAAACCTATAGCAATATACTTAATTTACCTTTAGAAATAGCATATAATGAGGCTGATGTTTATAAAAGTTTAAGATCCTTTATCCATAAGGATGTAGTTTTAGTAGATACTGCTGGAATAAACCATCGGGAGATAGATAGGGAAGACACAATATATAAGATATTAAATTCTATAAATAATAAAGAAGTCTTTTTGGTCTTAAGTGGTACTACTGACTATATTACTTTAAAATCAATTATAAATCATTATAACATTGTAGAAAATTACAAAATTATTTTTACAAAAATGGATGAGGCTCATGGACTTGGCAATATAATTAATACTAAATTTCTAACTGAAAATCCCTTATCTTACATAACCATGGGACAAAATGTACCAGATGATATTGAAATATTAAATAAAGATAAAGTAGCTAATTCTTTGATTGGAGAGAATATCTATGGAAGACCAAGCTAAAAGACTAAGGGAATTAATGGGAAATAAAGCTCATACCCAAAAAAAGGCTAAAACCTTGGCAATTGCAAGTGGAAAGGGCGGAGTTGGTAAAACCAACTTTGCTATTAATTTAGCTATTTCATTAAAAAATTTAGGACATTCTGTATTATTATTTGATGCAGATATAGGATTATCAAACATAGAGATACTAACTGGCATCTCAGCAAAATATACGATTATAGATTTAATTCTTAAATCAAAATCAATTTATGATATAATTGAAGAAGGACCTAAAGGTATTAAGATAATTTCGGGTGGATTTGGTTATTATGATCTTTCTATTATCAATGATGAAAATTTAAATAAGTTATTTTCAGAAATTGAGAAATTGGAAGGCCAAGTGGATTTTATTATATTTGATATAGGGGCGGGGATTTCTGATATGGTATTGAACTTTATTTTAGCTGCCGATGAAGCAATATTAATTACAACCCCAGACCCTACTTCTTTAATGGATGTCTATACATTAATTAAGGCTTTGACCATTAGTGGATATAGCGGCATATTAAATATTGTTACTAATATTGTGGAAAATCGGGCAGAGGCCTTAAATATATTTGAAAAATTAAATAAGGTATCAAATAATTTTTTAAATATCGAATTGGAATTTTTAGGTTATCTAGAAAAAGATAATCTAGTATCAAAATCAGTGAGAAGTCAGCAACCATTTACATTGATGTTTCCAAAGGCTAATATTTCCAAAAGAATGAATATAATGGCCTTAAAGCTTATGGATATTCCCGCTGCAGAGGAGGAAATAAAATTAAGCTTTACACAAAAATTGAAGTCTTTAATATTTGAAAGAGGTAGATGATAAATGGCAGGAAGGAAAATCATGGCCAATGTAGGGGATAAAATAGAGATAATTAGAGAAGAAGATAAAAACACTAAATTTTATCCAAGTCAAATATTAGATATTATTGAGGAAAACATTTTTATTATTTCTGGCCCCATATATAAAAACGAGATAATATTGTTACATAAGCAAGAGAAAATAGAAATAGGATATACTGTTGAAAATAGGGGTATATATGTGTTTAGTGCAATAATTTTAGATAGAGAATATTCTCCAATTTACAAATTTAAAATTAGAAAGGCATCAGAAGTTAGAAAGTATCAAAAAAGAGCTTATTATAGATTTGAGACTTCTATTCCTGTATTAAAAGAGCAGATTAATAAGAAGGGGGATGAAGATGAAATTATTATAGAAGAATGTAGAACAAAAGACATTAGTGGAAATGGGCTTAAATTACTTTCTAATTTAGAACATAAGGTTGGCGATAAAATCATTTGTCAGTTTGATATTAATAATGAAACTATAAAAATAGAATCTGAAATTGTAAGATTAGAGAATATAGATACTTTTGATTTCAAATATGCATTAGGGATTAAGTTTATTGGCATTGAAGAGAGGGATAGGGATACTATTATAAAATTTATATTTGAAAAGGAAAGACTTCTAAGAGGAAAAGGACTGATATGAAAACTATAAAAAGAATTACAAAAAATAAATCTTTAGATAAAAATGATTATGATTATATAATTGCTATAGGAGCTTCTACTGGAGGGCCACGTGCATTACAAAATGTATTGCCTTTAATCCCTAAAAATATTAATGGAACAATAGTAGTAGTGCAGCATATGCCACCTAATTTTACAAAATCTTTAGCAGATAGATTAAATACTCAATCTAATATAATTGTAAAGGAGGGGGAGGAAGGTGAAATCTTAAAAAGGGGTCATTGTTATATTGCACCTGGAGATTTCCATATGGTGATCAAAGAAAAAAGAGAAAGTTATATTATAGAATTAAACAAAGAACCTGCCATAAGGGGATTAAGGCCATCAGTTGATATATTAATGAAATCTGTAGCAAAATTAGAGGGTTTAAAAAAAATTGCTGTTATTATGACTGGAATGGGCTCGGATGGTAGCAAAGGAATTGTAGATATAAAAAAATCTAATGGCTATATTATAGCACAAGATGAGGAAACTTCAGTGGTATTTGGGATGCCTAAATCGGCAATAGAGACAAAGATAGTGGATAAAATTGTTCCTTTAGAAAATATTGCTTATGAAATTGTAAGTCAAATGGAGGTGTAGTGGTGGATTTAGATATTAATCAATATATAGATGTATTTGTAGAGGAAGCAAAGGAGCATTTGCAAAGTTTAAACGATTCATTATTAGAATTAGAAAAAGATATTACAAATCAATCTTTTATAAATGAGATATTTCGAATAGCTCATACCCTGAAAGGTATGGCAGGCACAATGGGTTTTGAAAATATGGCAAATCTAACTCATGAGATGGAAAATGTATTAGATGCTGTAAGAAGCGAAAAGATAATTTTAAATGAAAATATTATTGATATTATTTTCGAATGTTTTGACGTATTAGATTATTCAATTAATGTTATTGCTACTACTGGTAAAGAGGATAATAATGACTATGGTTTATTAATTGATAAATTGAAAAACATCTTAGGGGACAATGGAAAACCTAATGCTCAAAAATATCAAAAATCACAAGAAATAGGATTAGATCAATATGTATTAAATATATTAGATGAAGCTAGAAAAAGGGAATTATCAAGTTATAAAATACATATAAAACTAAATTCCCAATGCATGCTAAAATCTGCCAGAGCATTTGTTATATTTAATACTTTAGAAAATTTAGGAGAGATAGTATATTCAAATCCACCAGTAGAAGATATAGAGGACGAAAAGTTTGATTTA
>DAIMNI010000110.1:0-4394 GCA_036720245.1 Tissierellia bacterium
CGTATTAAGACCATTTAATTCTCGCCATTTTCCTTCACTTATTCCAAACATTGAATCACTCCTTTATAGAAATTTAAGACATAATGTTGTAATGTCGTCATTACCACTTATATTAAAAATTATTTCCCCAAATAAACATGGTATTTAAATCTATCTCCCCTTGCTATACTCTTAGTATATTCTATAATTAAATCTTTTTCATAGGTTATCCTTTCTATCATCATACTAGGCATTCCAATGAAATATTCCAATAGTTTTGCCTCATCCTCTCTAGTTAATACTGATTGAAAAATTTCCTCTGCTCCAGTAAAAACTGCATCATATTCTTTTGTAAATATATCGTACATTGCATTATTTTCTAGCTTTTCCTTAGTAATACCAGGAAATCTACCATAGGGCACATGAGAAGTTTCTAGCATCATGGCCTCATTATTAGCTAGTCTAAGTCTTGTAAATACATAGACTTTCTCCCTAGGCTTAATTTTCATCTTTCTTGCAATTTTTTCATTAGCCTCTACTATTTCAAAATTCAATACTGTGGATGAAGGAGTTTTCCCAATCTTTTTCATTTCTTCTGTGAAACTATAAAATTTAAATAATTCTTGGCTAAACTTTTCCCTAGATACAAAAGTACCTTTTCCGTGAACTCTATAAATATAACCTTCCTTCTCCAACTCCTGAATGGCCTGCCTTACGGTCGATCTACTAATATCATAGATTTCACAAAGTTCTCTTTCAGAGGGAAGTTGCTCGTCTTCTTTAAGATCTTCTTTTTCTATCTTATCTATTATTATATCCATTAATTGATAGTATAGGGGTAATCTGCTTGTCTTGTCTACTGTTTTCATTTCATCACCTTTATATTTAATGGTACGTACCACTTATATTTATAGTATAATAGAAAAAACGAATTGTCAAGAGGGAAATTTAACACCAAAACTACATATATAGCCTTATTGACTTGTTTGTCTTAGATAAGTTTCTTTAGAACTTCTATAACACCTTTTTCTGAATTCTTCTTTGCTATAAATCTAGCCTTTTCTTTTACATCATCGGGTGCATTTTCCATGGCATAGCTATAAAAAGCGTATTCAAACATATCTACATCATTATAATAGTCCCCAAAAACCATAGTCTCTTCTTCTTTTATATCAAACTTTTCTTGCAATAATTTAACGGCCTTGCCCTTATTGGTGCCTATATTATATATATCTAGCCATTTTGGGGTAGATATAGTTAATTGAAACACATCTTTCCATCTTGGATATAAAGCCTTATATGAATTATTATCTGGCCCTTTTAAATCATAAATAGAGATTTTAAGTATATCATCCTCAATTTTAGAAAAGTCATCAATAATTTCATAATTATAATAATACTTTCCCATTTCCTTAAGTATATCTTTATCATCTGTATTAAAATACGCTGCTTTTTTACCACATAATACAGTAGTAATATCATCTAATTTTTCAATATCTTTAAGCATCTCTAGGACATTTTCCCTATTCAATACTGATAAATAAAGTTCTTTATCGTGAACCATTACAAGGGAGCCATTTTCAGCAATATAGGCAATATGATCTGCATAATTCCCAAAATTATTCATTAATTGATAATATTGTCTTCCACTTGCAGCAGCAAAAATTATATCTAATTGTAATAATTTATCTAGAACACCAAAGAATTCTCTATCTAAATTCCCAGAGCCATCCAATAATGTCCCATCCATATCAGTTATAATAAGTTTAATCATAAATGTACTCCTTAAATTTAAATTTTGGATTGAAATAAAAGGAGAATCTGATTTAATAGATTCCCCTTATTTTTAATTATTTATATTCCATCTTCATAAGAATCAGATGAAACTGATTCATCAATACTAATTTTTTCAAATCTAAATGTTGAATTTCTACTAGTTTCTACCATCTTATCGGCTATTTCTAAAAGAGGTAAATCCCCAGCTCCTAATATGGCCTCCATAATAGAACCAACATTACATCCAACTACTACCTCTATATTATCTCTCTCATTTGCTATTTCTGCCATAGTTTTAAATGGTGTTCCACCCAATAAATCTCCTATTAGCAATATCTGTTTATCGTTATTTTCCTCAATTATCTTGATTAGTTTTTCCATTAAACTTACATCATTATCGTCTATAGTAAAATCTACATAATAAACATTGTCTTGTTTTCCTACAATTAGTTCAATTGTACTTTGCATACCTGTAGCAAAAGAACCATGTCCAGATATAACAAATATTGTGTTCATTTATAAAACCCCTACTAAGGATAATATAATAGATAAAGAGAAAGTAATGACTATTAGCAATGTTGGGCTTGCCTTTTTACTTTTTAATAAATAAAACATAAATAGTGTATAAGCCATAGGTAATAGATTTGGGAATATCATATCAAAGAAATCATTTTGTATAGAAACTACATTACCTGCTTTTGTTGTAATTTCAGATACTACTTCAATATTAACATAAGTTGCAATTAAAGCACCTATTACTGTAATTCCCATGATAGATGCAGATCTAGCAATATCTTGAGATTTTTCTTCTACAAAATCTATTGCCCTTACCCCTAAATTATATCCTGCATGAGCCAAGGGAATTTTTAATAAAAATACACCTAAATATATAATAAAGAATAGTATAGGTCCTAAAATATTTCCTTGTTTTGCAAAAGATGCAGTAATTCCTGCTACTATTGGTAATAATGTAAACCAAAGTATAGCATCACCAATTCCAGCTAATGGTCCAAAAAGTCCAACCTTTAAACCTTTTATTAATTCCCTATCTTCTTTATTTTCTTCTAGTGATAAAAGCAATCCCATTAAGAAACTTACTAAAACAGGATGAGTATTAATAAATTCCATATTGTCTGTCATTGCATCTGACAAACCATCTTTATCATCTTTATAAATTTTTTCTAAACAAGGGAGCATAGCTAATGTCCATCCTCCAGCTTGCATTCTTTCATAGTTAAAGCTAGACTGAAGCAATGTAGAACGAATTCCTAATTTAGTAATATCTTTCTTTGATAATACTCTTTTTGTTTCTGTATTCTTAGATTCCATCACTATAGTCATCTCCTTCCTTTGACCCATTTGCAGTTGAAGCTGAGGTTTTTGGATTAAAAAATTCATAAAGTGCTAATGCAGTTCCTAATAATGCAACAGGTAATAAATTGGAAAATCCTATAAAGGATGCGAATAAGAATCCTATGATTAAATAAGGTGTATATTCTTTCTTAAACATAACTCTTAATAACATACCAAAACCAACTGCTGGTAAAATACCTCCTGCCACTTCAAGTCCATGAGTTAGCCATACTGGCATAGAACTTACTAATGCTCTCATTGCATCTTGTGCAACATAAGCACTTAAAAATACAACTACACCATAAGTTACGGCTACAATTATGGTAGGCATAATATTTAATCTAGTAAATGCCTTTACATCTGCTTCCTTGGCATATTTATCTGCCTTAACCATAAATAAAGAAAATATTGAATAGTAAAATAATAAAATGTATTGCATTAAAAAACTAAAAGGTAATGCTAAACCTATAGCTGCTTCAGGATGTGAACCTGTAGTATAAGCTATAACTGTTGTCATAACACCTGCTAAAACAGGGTTTGGTGGCTGAGTTCCTCCAGCTGGGGTTAAGCCAGCAAATGTTAGTTCTGTTAATCCACCTGCTAAAAGCCCTAATCTTACGTCGCCTAAAATTAAACCAGTCAGTGTAGATACTATAATAGGCCTAAAAATAAATAATCCTTCAAGCCAAAAGTCAATACCTACAATGACAGACATTAGAGCTAATAAAAGCCCTTGACTTAATGTAATGCTTTGCATGATTTTTACCTCCTTAACTTATTTTTTCTTTTATATCTCCAGGAACATCTTGTATAAATACATCTATTCCTTTAGATTCTAGGTATTTTAGATCTTCTAAATCCTCATCATTTACATATACTTTTTTGCTAATCTGTCTTTTCCCCTCTGAATAATGCATATTACCAACATTTACAGACTCTAAAGGAACTCCACCATCAACTAATCTTCTAACTTCCTTTGGAGTTCTACATATAAGAAAGATTTTTTGTCTAGGTGCTGCTTTTTCAATGACATTTATAGTCTTCTCTACAGAAAAGAATCTAATATCTACTCCTTGTCCATCAGCAACCATCTTCATTAATCTCTGTTGAAGACTGTCCTTAGCAACAATATCATCTGCAACTAATATTAAATTAGTACCTAAGCTAGCAGTCCATGAAACTCCAACCTGACCATGTACTAATCTATTATCAATTCTAGTTAATAAAATATTTGGCATAAGATTGCCTCCCCTATTTATTTATAATCATATATCCTAACCCCTTTT
>DAIMNI010000022.1:0-30660 GCA_036720245.1 Tissierellia bacterium
TTTTCAGGATTCTTATTTTCCTAAATCTCATGATTCTATTTTACCACTTACAACAGCATATCAAACCTTATTATCAGAAATAGAACCTAATAAAAGGGGAATATTTATGAGTTTATTATATACAGTAAATGCCATCGCTGTAACTATATTTTCCATATTAGGACCTGTGTTTTATAATATAGGAGGATATAAACTGTTGATTATATTGTCTATAATCACAAATTTTATTGCACTTATGATATTTTATAATATATCTTTTGAAGAAATAATAAATTCTCAGCAGGTGTAGGAAAAATATTGTCATACTAAATGCAATAATGTCATCCTTCACCTTCGGTTCAGGATGACATTTATGCTTAGTTTCTTCATCAATGACATTGTATGTTATCCAAGTCCATTTTAATTTTTTATACTATCCATATTCTCATATATCATTAGTGAAATTAAATAATGTATCATATATATAAATGTAATCATACCTGTATCATTTAATATAAAGCCTACTAAGGCAGTAAATATAATAATATAGTATTCACTTTTAAATTTTGGTACCATGTTTTTTAATCTTTTCAAAGAAATTAATTGGGCTATAATCACTATACTAAATGGAGGTAATATAGTCCATTTGATTAATTCTTTAAATTTAATTTTAAACATATCTATAAATTCAGTAAATCCAAAATTTCGTATTCTCATTAAAAAGCTAATAGCATGGGATTTTTCTTGACTATGGTAATCAAAATACATATTAATACCAAATATAAGTATGGCAATTAGTACTAATATTGTTATATTTTTAATGCTCCAGTTCTTTTCCAAAATTTTAGTATAAACCATAATTAAAAATAAAATTACAGAAGTTATAAATCCACCTGTATTGGTACCAAAACTAGCAGATAGGGCTACCATATTTATAGAAAAATACAATATACATATTATATTTCTTATAAATTCATTTTCAATTAAATCTTCTATAAAAAAATAGCTTATTATAGAGCTAACAAGTAATACTCCCATAATTCCATTATTAAGCCCATAATATCTAGCACCGTAAAACAAATTATTAAATCCTATATAGGAATTGTATATAAGTTCTGGATAAAAAAATATTCCAAATAAAATTATTCCATAAGTAAGAGTTGAAAATAGTCCAATGGGACTCACTTCTTTTTCTGTTATAAAAATAGTTATAATATAGCTAACTAAAAAATTAATAAATAAGTACAAAAATATATTTATATGAAGTGCTGAAATTCCCATTACTAAAGATATAAAAATATTTATAAGTACAAAGGAATTATATAAATTTATTTTATTTAGTTTATCTAATCTATTTTTATAAAGAAAATAAGAATTATAGCATTGTAATAAATATACAATTCCATGAAATATAGTTGCAATCCAAATTAGACTCATAGTTTTAGAAAATAGAACCTTAATTTCTTTATAATTATCTTCATTTTTTACAGTATCTATTTTACTTCCTATAGCCTTTGGATTTATTTCCCCTTGTGTGGAAAGCAATTCAGTATATACATCCCCTGCTGTAATAAAACCTTCCCTTTTAGTAGATTGAGTCTTTAATAGACCTTCTTCTCCATTTATATATATTACTGGAACTAGACTATCGTTTAAAACATATCTCATATTAGAAGATACATTCTTAGGAATAAGCATAATATTATAATCCTTAAAATCTTCAATATAATTTTTTAGGATATCCACTCTAGATTCTGTATCTTCAATTTCATAAGAAAGTACTAATATATTAGATTTAGATAAATATTCAATACTCTTATCCTTTAGCCAATTATTATTATATTCTATAAAGGTCTCTCCAAATTTAATTTCTCCTTTAGAATTAGCAGCTATTATAGCAGAGGAATCCTCCCCAATATAAGCTATACCCTGCTTTTCTAATTTGTCTCCTAATGTATTTAATTGGATGTTATTTCTTTTTTTAAGGCTATTATATAATTCAGGAAAACCAAGTATTTGGATGGCTCCATCCTTGTCCTTATAAAGTCCCTTATAGTATTCGTTTTTTATTCCAACTTTTCTCCCGGTGGCTATAGAAAAGTAGAAACCTTCATTATTATAGGGTTTTCTAGTATTTATATTAATAAATCCAGCTCCATAAGAATTTTTATTTAATATTTCATCTATAGTTTGAAAATCCAATTCATCTATAATTATTACAATAGTATTGTTTTCTTCTCCATAGGAAATATTGCTATTAAATAAAACCATAAATAGTACTAAGATAATGATTATATTACGTTTTTTCATATAAGCACCCTTTAATAGTATAATTTAAATATTAAAACTTAGGCCTAATTTTTTATAAAGCCAATTTACCATATCCCATAATATTTTATCTTTTTCTTTTTCATTTAATATTTCGTGATATAGCCCATCATAAATTTTAATTTCCTTATCCTTTGAAGATATGCTGTTGTATAGAAACATGGCTATCTCTTTTGGTACTATTTTATCCTTTTCCCCATGGGTTATTAGACAAGGGTATTTGTATTTAGATATATTTTTCTCTACCCAATCTGTTCCCTTTACTAAAAATTCTACATAAAAGTTCATAGTGGCTTCTGTTAAAACCATAGGATCCTTTTCATAATCCTCCACTACTTCCACTACACTACATATATCTCTAGATAATTGATTTTTTATTTTTTTCTTGGGAGTAAATATATTGGCAATTCTAAATAAATCTCCCTTAATTCCTTCCACCTGAGGTACTCTTTGAACTGCTGCACCAGAAAATATTTGTCCCTTTAATTTATTAGGATACTCTATTCCATATATACATGTAATAAAGCCGCCCATACTATGACCTAGCATAAAAATAGGTAGCTTTGGATTTTCTTTTTTTATTAAATTTACCATTTCATCAGCATCATAAGTAAGATCCATAAAATCTTTAATATAACCTTTGGAAGATTTAGTCCTTCCATGGCCTCTTAAATCATATCTATATACAATAAAATTTTCTTCCATTAATCTTTTTGCCACATAATCATATCTATCGCAATGTTCTGCAAAACCATGATTTATTAAAATAGCAGCCAATGGTTTTTTAGGAATATCTTTTTTGTAAAATAATTCAATCCCATCCCTACATTTTAAGTAGTTTTCCATATTGTTCCCCCTAATCCTTATTGCATATTATATTATATCTGCAATATTTTTTACAATATTTAGCTCTTTCATAGGTTTCAATAGAACTATTTTTATTTACAAATTCAATAAAGTTTTCAATTTCGCTATAATTTTTATTTAAAATATCGCTACTAATGTCTATCTCTACCATTTCCCCTGTTTCTAAAAATAAAATACCAGCATTAATTACTTTTATACCCATAGTTTTTTCCACTGCATTGGCATAAAACTCTAATTGAGGCTTATAGTATTTTATTAATTCATTCTTATTATCCACCTTATTAGTTTTAAAGTCAATTATCTCTGCCTGATTATTTTTAATATTAATTCTATCTATTTTGCCACGAAGAAAATCCTCTCCTATTTTTAAGTAGAATTCCTTTTCTGTTAAAATCTTATCATAGTCTTCTCTATAATATTTTAAATAGTTATTTATATAGGGCATTAATTCCCTTTCTATATTATTATCATATTCTAGGCCATAGGAAATTACAAGTTTTTCTAGTAAGTTTTTATGGTCTATATTTAAATTATAGTATTCTGTAAACTTATGAACTATATTCCCCTTAAGTATTGGGTCTATTTTAAAAGAATCCACTTCTTCAGACTTAGTATTTCTAGTATCTATGGGTAGCTTTTTATAATAATTCATATAAAATTCCCTTTTACAGCGATTAAAATCTAGGAATTGAGATATATTGAAACTATTAAAAGCTTTTTGATTATAATTTGGTAAATCTACCATTAGGGGATATTCCTTATTATAGGAAGAATTAATATTAAACCCATTATTATCAATTAATCTTATCTCTTTTTTCTCTCCCCTATCTATATTAATATCCTCTATACTAATAGTGTTTTCTAAATCCATTAAATCCTTTATTAAACTTTTAAATCCACTGTTTTTTCCTTGATTGCCTATTATTAATCGCTTTTCTGCCCTAGTCATGGCCACATATAATATTCTTTGATTCTCTTCCCCTTCTTTTTCTTTTAAATCTTTTCTTATAATTTCGTGAAGTGGAGATTTATCTTCATATTTTATCCCTATACCCATTTTTTTGTGAAATAATATACTAGATTTATCATAAACAAATCCCCTTGCCATTTGGGGTATTATCACTACAGGAAATTGTAATCCCTTGGCCTTGTGAATAGTCATTAATTTTACCACATCTGCATCCTCTGTTTCAATTTTTGCCTGAGATTCTTCTAGATTTTTTATTTCTTCTATATAGTCTATAAAGTCTTCAATAGAATTTGAATTTCCATTGTCAAATTCCCTTACTATATCCATAAATTTATAAACATTGGCTAAGGCCTGTTTGCCACCTTCTTGTAATAATAGGGTTTCTGTATAATAAGTCTTGTCTATTAATTCATTTACTAGATCATATACTCCATATAAATCCTTTTTTATCATTAATTCTTCTAATAAAATTTGGGCTTTATTAATTTTTTCTTTTTCTCCCATTTCAATATAGGGAATATCTTTTTTCATAGTATCTAATAAATTTTCTTCTTTATGTCTTAATAACCAATATAAAGTTTTATCAGATAAGCCTATCATAGGAGATCTTAAAAGGCCAATGGTGGCAATAGTATCATATCTATTGGATATAGCCTTTAGGGCATTTATTATATCTTTGATTTCCTGTCTATTATAGAAGCCTTTTCCACTAATATTGTAATAGGGTATATTGTATTCTATAAAGGCATCCTCATATATATAATCTATGGTGGTCGCTCTAAATAAAAGGGCAAAATCCCCATAATTAAATTCTTTATTTTCTACTAATTCTTTTATTCTACTAGCAATTAATCTACTTTCATAATAGCTATTGTATTCACTTTCACCTATTCCTGGAGGTATTTCTAAATCTTGTTTTTCTAAAATTTCCACATCTATATCATTTTCAGATATATAGTGGTTTTCTAATCTATTATATTTTTCTCCCATTAGTTTTCCAAATAAATCATTTATCGTATTTAAAATAGTATCTACTGTTCTAAAATTCTTTTCTAAAATAATAGGTTTTTCTCCAGATATATTTTCTATATCCTCTACTACATCATAAAATATTTCTAAATCTGCCCCCCTAAAGCCATATATGGATTGTTTTGGGTCTCCCACTACAAATAAGTTTTCCCTATCCAGAAGGCTTTCCTTTGAACATAATTTATAAAATATTTTCTTTTGAAGTTCATTAGTATCTTGAAATTCATCTACCATTATATATCTAAATTTATTTTGATATTCTTCCCTTATTAAATCATCTTCTAATAATTTCAAAGTTAAAATTTGTAAATCATCATAATCTAATACCCCTAATTCATCTTTTTTATTGAAATATTTTCTATCTAGTTCTAAGAGTAAATTTAAAGCAGTTTCATAAACCCATCTATTTTCCTTTTCTTTTATTATAAAAATTTTTTCTATAGTTTCCTTTAATTTTTCTATAGTGTCCTCTTCATTTTTATTAGTACCTATATTGTCATATAAATATTCTAATATAGGGATTAATTCTTCTTCCCTATATTCATCATTATAGAATTTTTTCCAAATATCCTGTTCTTTTAATTTATATACTTTAGCATTGGTTCTAGAATTTGCCATTAAATATAGAAAAGTTTCTTTTATGTATTCTATATCCTTTAAATTTAATTTTATATTGTCAATAGTAGATAATGTCATAGCCTTTACTTTTTCAAAGGAGATACCTACTGTTCGAGTTTTATAATATATACTTTTTAATTCATTAGCGATACTATTTAAATTATCTTTACCAAAAAGCCTAATAAAATTATAAATCTTTTCGTCTTCTTCTATACCCTTTAATAGTATTGCCATAATAGTTTCCTGTAGAAATCTATCCCCTTCTTTATCGTCTAAAACTTCAAACATGGGATCAATTCCAATTTCTATAGAATTTTCCCTTAAAATATTGCCACAAAAACTATGGATAGTAGATATATTTGCTTTTTCCATATCGTTATAATATCTTTTCCATTTTTTATCTTCAAGAGATTTCTTTTGGATTTCTTCTCTGATTCTTTCTTTCATTTCTTGAGTGGCTTTTTTTGTAAAGGTAATGGCTACTATGGATTCTATTTCCCTTCCCTTTTCAAAATCTCCATTTTCTAAAATATATATAAATCTCTCTGTAAGTACTTTAGTCTTTCCCGTGCCAGCCCCTGCATTTACAGATATATTTTTATTTATGGTTTTAATGGCACGATCTTGACTATGGGTATTTCCCATTTTTCCACCTTCTTTGTTTATAAACTGTTATATTTATATATTATAATAATGGGCATTAGTTTACAAGACAATAAAACCCTCAAATTATTTTCTATTTGAAGGTTTTATTGTTACAATTTATTTATTATTTATCATCATAATGACCTCGACATTGTGATATTTCAATGATATTATTTTCATTCTTCTAATTCCTTTAATTCCTCTATTGATTTAGAAATAAATTTGCCTTCATTGGCTTCTCTGATTGACTCGTTAAGAATTTTCATATTGGCTTCATTATAAAAAGAATCTACATTCGTTGTTATTTCAAAGGGTATACCACCTTCTCTAATTGATTGACGAATAAAAATATTAAATGCTGTTGTCATATTTAATCCTAATTCTTCAAATAATAATTCTGCTTTTTCTTTTAAAGCATCATCGATGCGGATATTTATTTGAGCCATATTTACCACTCCTTTCAACACCCATTGTATATCATCATGTATACTACGTCAATACATAGTCTATCATTGTATTGAATGTATAATAGATAGACTTCCTTCTATGTCATTTAAGTTCTCGCCCTTACTTCCCACATAAACATAAAATTCCCCTGTTTCCATATCATTAAAAATATGTTCTAAATTTTTGCCTGTTGTTTCAAAATACTGTTTCCATTCTACTCCTTGGGCATCAGTAATATCATCTAAAACATTCAATGCAACAAAGATTTTATCTCCAGATTTCGCAGATACATTAATTTTATAATTAATACCCTTTTCTAGTTTGATTTTACCAACGCATACTGCCTCTTTTGCTGGGATATGGTCGGCTGAAAAATCTATATCTTTTCCATCTACGTTCTTAGTTTTGGAAGATATGAAAAAATACAATGCAGATGCCACTATGATCAATATTATAATAAATAAAACTAAGTTTTTTTTATCTTTTGTGCCTTCATTCATAAATTCACCTCCTTGTATTACAATTAAAATTTAAATGTCTTACCTTTTATTCTACATACTGCTTTCTATTGTAATCTTCTCCCTTTTATATCTACATATATCCTTATACATACAATAAGGAGAACATTCTTTAGGATTTACAGAGAAATCTCCGCTGTGAATATTATCCACATATTCTATTATAGAGTCTTTAGATAAATTTAATAATTCTTCTAATTCTTCTTCATTTACTATGCCTGTTCTCTTTCTCCCTACTAATTCTTTTTCCCCTTTATTTATAATTTTAAAATCCAATTCTCCCTTAGAAATTATGCCATATATGGCTGCTACTATGTTTTTACCTTCTTGGCTCATTATATATACTGGTAATTGCAAAGATATGCCGGCTGCCATATCTCCCATACTTCTAATACTATAAGCGGTGTTTTTATAATCTATAATAATATATTTGTCTTCATCTATATATTTATCTATTCTATCTATCTTCCCTACCATAGGAATCTTTAATCCATCTTTTTCTATATAAAAGGGCTTTTTCCATCCAAAATCTAGTTCATAATATAGAGGCAATGTTTTATTTTTATATTTTGCCATTCTATTTATATCTGCTTTAATAAAATCCAATATATTATTGGCATTGTTTTCGATTCGAAGTTTCCATAAATTAGATTCAATATCTAAATCTAAGGCTTTCATGGAATTTATTATACTTCCTTCAATATATCCATAAGTATTATCTATATCAAATATTTCTTTCCCCAATATATGATTTTCAATTTCCACTTTATATTTAATATAATAATTTTTCAATACTTCATGATTAATTATCCCCCTATCTAATGGGGTAAAATCCATTAGATTCCTTTCCATTTCCTCTATTTGTAAAACATTATTTAATAAAAAATAATAGGGACATTTTCCATAGGACTCTAAATAGGAAATGGAATAAGATTTATTCTTATGGATATTTTCTATATCTTTAATTATATTTGCATCTTCAATATTTCCATTATATTGATTAAAATCCTCCCTATCTCTTTCTAATTCACATAATAATCTATGATTTATTTCATTAAATAAATCCATATTTATATAATCTGGTATAGGGATAATTTCTTCAGTAAATTCTTCTTCATAATAATTTTTTAAAAGGTATTTTATTAATTCCCCTTCTGTGGTCAATTCACTTGTATTATCTTTAATTAAATAATCTATATCTACATTTATAGTTTGATATTTATCTTTTCCTATTTTTTGAATTAATTCATCTAAAAACATAGAAGGTATATCTTTTTCCTCACCACTTATATTTTCAGAATAAGATAAATATAAATAATCAGAACAGGAGGAGATTACTGTGCTAAATAATAGGGATTCCTTGTCCAATTTTTCATAATAATTTTTATAGTCTATGCCTATTCTCCTTAATTCTTCATAATTTTTTTCTCTAAAATAGAAATTTTCATCAGATAAACTTGGATATTTAGACTGGGATAGGCCTATAAAAAATACCACATCATGTATTTGTCCTCTTGCAGTAGTTGGAGTTAATATATTTACTCCTTTATTATTCCTCTCTAATTCTATTATGATTTCATTTTTCGAATAATTTTCCATTAATTCGATAAAATTTTCCAAAAGTATTTCCTTGGAAAAGATTTTATTTAACTTTTCTATTTCCCCCATTAAATTTTTAATTTTTTCAAGAGCTAGAAAATCCCTATATAATAGATCATAGTCCCCTGTTTCATCATAAATATTTAATATCTTTTCTTCAATATTAAATTTATTTATTAAATTATCTAGTAAATTTATATATTCTTCCATTGTGGCTATTTTAGGTATTGTTTCTAATTCCTCTTGAATTATATCAATTGCATTTTCCATTACATTCCAATAAGTAGAAGCTAATATTTCTTCACTATTCTTTATATCTTCCAATGTATCAAAATGGGTTTTTCTTAAAATATATTCTAGGACTTCCCTTTCATTTCTAGAACATATATTGAAATAATTGGATTTTATTCTATTTATAACAGAATTTTTATCCATATTGTTTTTCAATTCTAAAATATATAATATTTCCCTAATAAGTGGAACTTCTATTAAGCTAATATCCTTGTCCATATTATAAGGAATTTTTTCCTCTTTAAATACTTGATATAGTACTTTTTTATAGTCCCCAGTTTCAGCCATTACAATTGCCATATTTTCTAAGGCAATTCCCTGACTATAGTGATATTTAATTTCTTCGGCTATCTTTTTTAATTCTAAATAATTATTATTTGCCTTTATTAATTTAATATTAGGATTTGAATTTAGGCTAATACTAGCATTAGTAAATAGTTTATTAGCTATTTCTTCATAGGGATTTTCATTTTCTTTTTCTATATATTGAATTTCAAACCCTAAATCCTTTAAAATGTCCAAGGTATTATTTAAAGTATGAAAATTTTCTTCTCTTTCAAAAGGCATATTTATATATATGGGTAAATTGGTTTTGCTAATTTCTTTTAACAATTCCATTTCTTGAACTCTAAAATCAAAGAATTCATCTATTAATATGAAGTCTAAATCCTTAAAAAATTTATTATCATTCCTTAAAATTTCTAAACTTTTTAAAAAACTACCTTCTCTATCTATAAGTCCTGTATCCGCTAGAGCTTTTTCATATTCAGCATATATTAATCCAATTTCCTTATAAAAAGGTTTCTTTGGGCATTTAGATAAATATTCCTTAGGGGTAATTAAGGATTGCTTTATTTCTCTAATTATATTAGAAAGTATTTTTACAAAACCTTTTTTAGTGGAAACATCTTTATAATATTTTAATTTATTTTCTTCCCTTAATTTTAATAGTATTTGAACTAAAAAGGCTTCTTTCATATCCCCATCTAAAAATAAATAGAAATTATCCTCTATCAATCTATCGGCTATATCATCAAAAGTAAATAAATTAATATCTAGAGTTTTTTCTACTTCATTTATCATGGCTTTTCTATATTGGACTAATAAATTTCCGTTGGGCAATATATAATAAAATTTATGCCCTTTATTTTCCCTAAGATATTCTATGGATTTTTCAAAAAATTCTTCTTTTTTATTATTATTATAAGGCCCTAAATATACAATTCTATCCATATTTACCTCCTAAATATTGTCTAAAGCCACCTTTGCTGCCCCTATCATTCCTGAATCATTTGAAAATTTAGCAGGTAGAATTTTAATATCTCCTGGGTTATTGCAGTTTTCATTATAGTATTTTATAACATCATCCCACCAATATTCCCTAGAATTAATTACACCTCCACCAATGATTATAGCCTCTGGATCAAATATATTTTTTAAACTTATAAGATATAAACCTAGATTTTCTATAAACTCATCTACTATCTTTTTGCATATTGGGTCTTTACTAGAGTTTTCAAATATATATTCTCCCTTTATTTTTCTTCCACTTATTTCCCAATAGATATTTTCTACAGCCTTACCTGAGATATATTGTTCGGCACAGCCTTTTTGCCCACAATTACATTTTCTACCTTTGGGATAAAGTATCATATGGCCTAATTCTCCACCTTCATAGCCTTTCCCATACCATATACCAGAGTCTTTGGAATAAATACCACCACCTACACCAGTACCTAAGGTTATCATAATAACTGGGTCTAGGCCGCTTGCAGCTCCTAACCATTCTTCGCAAATGATTGCCACATTAGCATCATTTTCTACAAATATTGGGATGTCCTTAAAATATTTACTTAGTTCCCCTCTAATATCTGTATGAGCCCAACCATTAATATTTCCCCCTATGGAAAGAACTTTTCCCTCTTTGGCATTTATATAGCCAGGAGAACCTATGCTAATGGCCTGTACATCTTCACCTTCCATTAGTTCCTCTATTACTGTTTTTATTCTATTAATTACTGTTTCTCTTCCTTCTTGGCCACCAGATTCTATACTGGCCTTTTTTAAAACCTTTCCATTTTCATCTACAATTCCAGCATATATGCTAGTACCACCTAAATCTACCCCTATAACTTTTTTCAATTTTCCCCCTCCATTCTAAAATTCTCTAACTTTATTTAAAAATATTTTAGTTTCCTTATTGAGTTCATCCATATCTAAATCCTGAATTATATTATCATTTATATTATATTTTTCCTTTAATTCTATTATTCTATAGACTTTTTCATCTATTTCTTCTACACTTATATTTCCATTCTGTACTTCTGATTTTATTATATCAAAAATTTTATATTCTTCATCTCCCCCATGGCATATTAGTGCAATATCCCCATCTGCTTTTAAAAACTCTATTACTGCCTCTTCCATACTATAATTTTTAACAATAGCACCCATATTTAAGTCATCAGAAATTACAACTCCATTAAAATTTAACTTTTCTCTTAATAAATCTTTTATTATTTTAGAAGATAGGGTAGCAGGCTTATCATCTAATTCTGGAAATAATATATGCCCTATCATCACACTATCTGCACCATTTTCTATGGCCTTTGCAAAGGGAACTAATTCTAAACTTTCTAATTCCCCTAAATTTTTGTCTATAATAGGTATATCTACATGAGAATCCATTGTAGTATCCCCATGGCCAGGAAAATGCTTTATTACTGATATAATATTTTTTGAATTAATGCCCTTCATGGTTTCTATAGAGTTATTTACTACTAAGTCTATGCTATTCCCAAAGGCCCTATCACCTATAACTGGATTTTTAGGATTAGAATTAATATCCATAACTGGTGCAAAGTCCATATTAAAGCCTAAAGTTTTAATTCTCATACCTAATATTTTACCATATTGAAAAGATAAATCTTTATTGTTTATATTTCCAATAGTTTTAGCCGCTGGCATTTTAGGGAATTCTTTTGGAAGTCGGGAAACTCTACCCCCTTCTTCGTCTATGGCTAGAAAAAGTGGTATGGGATTGTCCCTATTAATTTCCTTTAAATTATTTAAAAGCTCTATAGTCTGTTCGGGGCTTTTAATATTTTCCTTAAAGAATATAAATCCTCCAATATAATGTTTTTCTATTAGATCTATAGCATTTTTATCTATTTTATCTCCATTAAGGCCAAATATAAATAATTGGCCTATTTTTTCCTCTAAAGTCATATTTTCTATTAATTCTTCTATTTCATCTAATTCTTCTTCCTCCAAGGCCCCCGCCTCCTTAGGCTTCTCTATCTGTGCCTTATCCTTTTTTATATCTACCTTATCTCCAGTACAAGCCGATAGGGATAAAAGAATCATTAGTAAAAGTATTTTCATAGTACCACCTGTTTTTTTATTCTATTATAAATTCTTTGCATAAATATATACTTTCTAAATAAGTTTTCCCAGAACTAGTTTTAATGGTAATTGGAGTTAGAGCCGTCTTCATTATAGAAATATATTCTAATGCTCCGTTGTTTTCTTCATAATAACCCGCAAATTGATGGAGTATATAATATTCTCCCTGTTCCTCACCTAAATATAACATGGTGTGGCCGGGAATATATAAAACAGTTACTGCTGGTATTTTTCCCAAGGTTTCTAGCTTTTCCTCTAAAGTACCAATATGTTTTAAATCATATCCTATACCTAAAGACTTTGCACCTTGATCTTGAGTATTTCGTGACAATTTAATGCCAAAGCATCTATATATATCCATAATAAAAGCTGAACAGTCTCTGGTATTATTTAAACCACCCCAGCCATAGGCTTCATCTTTAAATTTAAAGGCCTGTAATATTATATTTTCCTTAGTATAAGGAAGATACCCTAAATTTAAACTATTGGATTTAGGAATTTTCTTTTCTACTATTTTAATTTTATTGTCTTCCTCTTCAGGAATTAATATAGTGTAGTAATCTTCTATTTCCTCCTTTAAAGGAATTCTAATTCCCATATCAAAGGTCTTTCCCTCAATATTAATTTGTCTATCTATTACAGTTAGAAATTTTTCTTGATTTACAAATTTAAAAATTTCTTCTTTTTCACCTAATAGAACACTGGACTTAGGTATCCAAGCTACATAATTATACATCCTAGCAAAGTACCATTCTCCATCTTTACTTTCCATATATATTATAAGTGGTTCTAAAGGATAGACTGCTGTTTCTTGAAATCTATCAAACTCAATATCCCCTTTTTTCCTATAGGATGGTTCATAGGTGGGAAAGGTTCTAAGACTAGTTCTATCTGTGGTAATTCCATATTGTATAGTATTTATATCTTGTATGGAGTCTAGATTTAAATTATCCAATAATAAATTATAATAATCCTTGTCCATTATATTTCCATCTTTATTGTATCTTTCTTCTTTAGGGATACTGCTTATGGAATTCACAAGGGAAATTAAACCTTCCTTTTCAATATTAGGATTATGTTCCCATAAATTCATTAATACATCTACTTTAGAAAAACTTTTGTTATTGTATTCTTCTATTTTTTCTTTGTTCATTAGAACAACATCTTTATTTTCTAATTTTTCTATCCAAAATTCAGGCTCTTCTATAGTAAAAACCTTTTTAGGTTCACTTTTTATTTCTAATTTTTCTGATATGAGCTTTTCATTCTTTGGTTCATTGGTTTTAATTAAATATGAGGCTAAAGCTAAAAGTATAATTATTAAAATAATTTTATTTTTTGTTTTCAACTCTCCACCTCTTTTAAGATTATTTAAATAAACTTAAATCTAACTCTTGAGACAAATCTTTAATTAATCCATAACCTCCAATGGAGTTTCCATATTCATCTAATGCAGGGCCATATATACCTATACCATATTCATTAGGAATCTGAGCTAATATACCTCCCCCCACTCCAGATTTTGATGGAATCCCTACATTTATAGCATATTCCCCAGAGAAATTATACATGCCACAATTATTCATTAATGCGGTAATTATATTAATTGTCCCTTTATCTAATAAGGTTTTTTGATTTCCTTTGCTAGCAAAGAAAAATCCTAGTTTTGCTAAATCTATACAATTTACTTCTATAGAACATTGTTTAAAATAAGCATCTAGTACTTCTTCTACATCCCCTTCTATTAAGCCCTTACTTTTTAATAAATAGGCTATAGCTCTATTTTTATCTCCTGTTTCCTTTTCGGAAATATATATTTCTTCATTATAATTTATGGTATTATCCTCAAGTATATTTCTAATAAACTCTAATAATCTATTAAATTTTTCATCTCCACTCCCATGGATTAAAGAGGTAGTAGTAATGGCACCAGAATTAATCATTGGATTAGCAGGTTTTTTTCCATGTGGCAAATCTAGTTTATAAAAGGAATTAAATGCCTCGTCACTTCCCTCCATTCCTACTTTTTTAAAGACTTCTTCTTCTCCATTATCCATTATGGCTAAACCTAATGCAATTACTTTGGATATACTTTGAATAGTGAATTTTTTATTATAATCTCCACTACAATAGATATTATTGTTTATATCCATTATGCAAATCCCCAATTCATTGGGATTTACATAGGATAATGCTGGAATATAATCTGCAACTTTCCCATACTTTGTTAGTGGCTTATTTTTTTCTATTAGTCTATTTAATAAGTTTTCCATTTCCCCCTCCATTAATGAGCATTAAGTCCTGTGCCACCAATAAATTCCCTTAATATGGAATTAGAAGGTATAGCTTCTTCATCTTCTATAGACCTAAAATAGTTCAAAAACTTTAATAATCTCTTAGCTTCAGAATAATATATGCTATCTTTTTCAACTTCTTTTAATAATGGTACTGCGTGTTTTTTTAATACGGATAATTCATATACCAAGGCTGAATCAAACATAATATCTGCATTTTCTTGATAGGGAAATATATGTAAATCTTCCCCTTTAACAACGCCTTCCCATAGTTCAAAGGTTCTAAATACATCATTTCCCCTGTATTTATTATCCCTTACCATTCTTCTAATTAATCTAATATCCCTTGTGGATATTCTATTATGAGCATCTATATTCAATTGAGTTAGGGCCGAAATATAAATTTTAAATTTGTTTTTTTCTGGTATATAAGAGGCTAGTTTTGGATTAAGACCGTGAATTCCCTCTACTATAATAGGATGGTCCTTATCTACTTGGATTTTTTCCCCAGACCTTTCTGATTTACCAGTAATAAAATTATATTTAGGTAATTCAACTTCTTCTCCTTCTAAAAGTTTTACCAAGTCTTCATTAAAAGCCTCCAAGTTTATGGCCTCTAGGGCTTCAAAATCAGGTTCCCCTTTTTCATCTAAAGGAGTTCTATCTCTATCTACAAAATAGTCATCCACGGATATGGCTATGGGCCTTTTCCCATTTACTTTTAAATGTACTCCTAATCTCCCTGCAAAAGTGGTTTTCCCTGAGGAAGATGGACCTGAAATTAATATAATATTAATTTCATCGTCTTTGCAAATCATATCTGCAATTTCAGCTATTTTTTTCTCATGTAATGCTTCAGATACTCTAATGACCTCATTAATATCTCCTGATAAGATTTTTTCATTTAGTGAAGATACATAGCCTAAATCTAGAATATCTGCCCAATCATTAGCTTGTTTAAATACTTTTGCCAACTTTTTTTGCTCCTTAAATTCTGGCAATTTATTATCACTATATTCATTGGGAAATAGTATTATAACCCCTGGATAATAATATATTAGATCAAATACTTCTACATAGGAAGTAGAAGGTGCTAAATAGCCATAAAATCCATCTATATAGCCATCTATATTATAAGTCTGTATTTCTTCCCTATCTAAAGTATTATATAATCTCAATTTATCCTTATGGCCAAATTTCTCAAATAAATCCATAGCTTCTTCATAGGGGAGTTTCTCCCTTATAATTGGTAAATCCATTTGAATTATTTCTTCCATTCTGCTCTTAAGCCTTTTAATTTCTCCAAAACTAATAGAATGACCATCTTCTAATTCTGCATATAGCCCTTCCCCTAAAAAGTGTTCTATTTTAGCTGTACCCTCTGGGAAAATTTCTCTACAGGCCATTATAAACACAGCTGATATGGTTCTAGTATATATTCTATAACCATCTTGAGTACTTATATCTAAAAATTTTATATACATATCTTCCACGGCTTTTTCCCTTAAATGATAAACTTGATTATTAACCCTTGCACCAAGATAATCTTTGTAGTTTTTCCCATAAATTTGTTTAGATACTTCTTCTAATGTGGAGCCTTCCTCCGTGTGCACCTCTCCAATTCCATCTACATATACTTTCATTTTAATTCCCCCTGATTAAAAAATTCTTTCTTCTATATTTTTATATATTTTATTTGAACTAGCTATAAACTCTTTATGATCTAGATAATCCAGTGGTTTATCTAATTTATTAAAAATTAACTTATAAGCATGAAGCATCTGATTATTTAATCCAAAATTTTCTTTAAAATATTTATTTACCTCTCTATCGCCATATTTAATATCTCCAATAATTGGATAGCCTATAGAGGCTAAATGAGCCCTAATTTGATGAGTTCTCCCAGTTATTAATTGAATTTCCAATAAACTATATTTATCCATATAATCTAGAACTTTCATTTTAGTGATTATTTTTTTGGAATCATCTATTTCTTCTTTTGAAATCCCTACCTTATTTAATTCTCTATTCTTTATTAAATACCCTTCTATTATTTTATCTTCTTTTAATATTCCTTTAACTACGGTTTTATAATATCTATTAATTTGATTTTCTCTTAAGGCCGAATTTATTATTTTTAAAGCTGGGTAATTTTTTGCTCCTATAATTATACCACTAGTATTTCTATCTAGACGATTACATATGGCTGGCACAAATGTCTTTTCTAATTTAGGATTGTATTCACCTTTTTCATATAAATAATATATCATACTATCTACAATATTTTCATCTAAATCTTCTGCAGAATGGGATAATATATCTAAAGGCTTATTTATTAATATTATATTTTCATCTTCATAAATTATATCTGGAGTATATTTAGTTTTAGATATTTTTATATCTTTTCTAAATTTCTTTATGGTTTCATCTGCTAAATACAATTGAATAGTATCCCCTTCTATTATAATAGTGTCTCCACTGACCTTTTTCCCATTTAATTTTATATTCTTCTTTCTAAGCATCTTCTGTATAAAACTATGAGGTGCCTTATCTAGATATTTTTTCAAAAATCTATCTAGTCTTTGCCCCGATTCATTTTTGTCAATAATTAACTCCTTCAAATTAATATCACCTTTTCTTTAATCTTGTGCTATAATTATATTATACATCAATTTCTTATTAAAATCCTAGTATTTTGGAAAGATATTACAAAAGAGGTGGAGCTTTATGGACAATTTTTGGGAGAAACTAAAGGATATATTATATGATAGCACAGACTACATAATAATGTTAATCACCATTTTAATAGTTGTGCTAATTATTAATTGGAGAATAGGTGGATTATTTAGTAAAAATAAAATTGAAAATAATGAAAAAGACAATATTGAGACTGCGGGCGATGATAATCAATTAGGAGATACTGAAGATAGTGATGAAACTGAAGATGGAGATACTCCTGATGAGATTCCAGATGAATTAATTAAAGTAACTATTCCTAATGGCTTATTACCTATTAAGGTTGGCGAAATTTTACAAGAACATGATTTAATAGAAGATAAAAATGAATTTGTACAAAAAACAATTGAAATGGAAAAGGATACTAAATTGAAATCTGGAAATTTTGAAATCCCTAAAAATAGTACTTTAGAGGAAATTATTAATATAATTAGTAGATAAAAAACTGGAAGGTATTTATAAATACCTTCCAGTTTTTTTATTCATTGGCAGTTAAGTTTTTCTTCATCCAATCTTTGCCTTCCATAATTCTAGTAACTATCATAGAAGCTACTGTATCTCCTGTTACATTGACCATAGTGGCAGGTGGGTCTACTAAATAACCAATGGTGGCTATTATTGGGAAGGCTTCTGGTGGAAATCCATAGAGATTTACAATTAGCATTTCTCCTATTAAGCCTCCACCTGGAACTCCTGACATTACTACTCCACTTAATATGGATATAAGAATTGCTGTTAAATAGGTGCCTATACCCTTAAAAGGCATATTAAATATGCCAAACATAAAGGAAATTTTTAAAATGGCAGATAAACAAGAACCATCCATATGGGCTGTGGCCCCTATAGGAACTACTATATCCCTTATATCCTTTGGCACTCCAATTTTCTTTGTAGCAGCTAAAGATACTGGCAATGTAGCTATACTACTTTGAGTAGCTAAAGAAGTAATGGCTACGGGAAGTATATTTTTAAAATACACTCTGGTGCCTTCTTTTCCTCCAGCAATATAGGAATAAAAATAAAATGCCACAAAAAAGTAAATTATAGTTACGGGATAATAAATTAACATGGCTCTAGCATAGGAGCCTAGCAGTTCTGGTCCAAAACTCCCTATTAAGGCTGCGAAATATGCTCCTAATCCAATAGGTGCATAATACATTGTTATGGATACCATTTTTAAAAATACTTCAGATAAAATATTTAGTAAATCCGAAAGGGGTTTTCCCTTCTCTCCTATTAGACCTACACATAGTCCGAAAAATATAGAAAATATAATTAATGGAAGCATGTTTTTTCTAGAAATTAATTCTGGAAAATCACTTACTGTAAGAGCCTTTACTACCTGATCTCCTGTTTTTAATGTATTTAATTCCTCAGGCATTTCCATTTCAATATTTACACCTTTAGCAGGTGGAAATATATTTACTACTAATATCATTATTATAGAAGCTATTAGTCCTGTAATTATAAAAACCAATAACATGGAACTTAGTATTTTTCCTAATCGTCTCATATCTGCCATATTGGCCACTGAAGAAGCAATAGTTACAAATACCAGTGGTACTACTATAGTAAACATAATATTTAAAAATATATCCCCTAGAGGTTGAAGTACAACTGCCCTTTCTCCAAATACTAATCCAATTATACTTCCAATTATTATAGATGATAGTAAGATTATGGGAAATTTATAGTATTCCCATATATTTTGCTTTGGCTTATTCAAATAAATCCCTCCAACACTTTATTTCAAAAATAAACTACCTTTACAAATAGTATTAGCCCCTCCCTTCATAAAAATATCTTTGTTTTTCTTAATTTCAATTTCCATTTTTCCACCCTCTGCTATGACTTCTACTTTATTATCAAGTTTGCCTAGTGTGTTTCCTATAAATACAGAAGCAGAGGCACCAGTGCCACAGCCTAGGGTTCGACCTGCCCCCCTTTCCCAAGTATATATGTTAATTTTATTTCTTTCAAGAATTTTAATAAAGTTTACATTGGCCTTTCTTGGAAATATACTATGATTTTCAATTTTTTCACCTAGAGAATTTATATCTATATCTCCTATATCTTCTACAAATATCACCACATGGGGTACCCCTACTAATACTGCCGAAAAAGTTATTTCCTCCCCATCTATATTTAAGATTTCCTCTAAAACTTTTCCCTTATTTAAATTTACTGGAATAGCTGAGGTATCTAAATTGGCTTTCCCCATATTTACCTCTATGGTTTCCACCTTATTATTTTCATCCAATTCTAAATTTATGGTTTTAATTCCAGCTAAAGTTTCTACTGTAAATACTGTTTTATTTACCAAATTATTTTCAAATACATATTTAGAAAAGCAGCGAATCCCATTACCACACATTTCCCCTTCTGTGCCATCAGAATTATAATATATCATTTTTATATCACAAATGTCGGATTTTTCACATATCATAATCCCATCTCCACCTACACTAAAATGCCTATGACAGGCTTTTTTAGCTAATTCACTTATGTTTTGAATATTATATTTAAAACCATCAAATATTACAAAATCATTTCCTGCCGCTTCCATCTTGGTAAATTCCATTTCATAACCTCCCTTTAATTATATATTCTTTAAATTTAATTTTATGTATTTAAAAAAGGCTACTTATTATGTAGCCTCCAATAAGACTTTGTTTAATATCTTTCGTTAATATAATCATCAATTAAAGATTTTTTCTTTTCCTCTAAAAATACTCCCTGACTTTTTAAAATTCTAAGCATCCATTCGGATTTAGAATGAAATATGGCCTCATTATAATTTAGTAAAACTATTTCGTATAATTTATCCTCTAAAAATTTAGATTCCATTTTAATAAAATAGGCTTCCACATTTTCAAATTCTAAATATCTTAATAATTGTAAAGTAGCTTTATCTTTTTCATGATAATATTTATTGCCTATATTTCTATAATATTTAGAGTATTTATCATGTTTACCAGACTTTCTAATATCCTTAGCCAGCATTGTATAGTATTTAGCCAATACATTGTAGTATTGATAATTATACATTCCCTTTTCGTAACTATCAATTTTTGTAAAAGGTTTAATATTCATTTCCTGCACAAAGTCAAAATTAGATTCTAAAAACTCTTTCTTTGAAATATCCCCATTATCATATTGAATAATAAGAGATGTCCTATTGTCGAAAAAAGTATCAAAAATACCTTCAGATTTATGACCTACCAATTATAACACCTTTCTATTTAATGAACTTTAATTTATTATATCACAAAAATTAAAATTTTGCCTTTAAATTTGAAACTTCCTCCTCTGTTAATTCTCTATATTCCCCTGCTTCTAAGTTTTCATCTAAAATTAAATCTCCTATGGACAATCTTTTAAGATATATTACCTCCATATTTAAGGCTTTAAACATTCTTTTTACCTGATGAAATTTTCCTTCAGTAATAGTAAGTTTTGCCTTTGAATAAAAGTCTCCTTCAATTATTTCTAATTTAGCAGGAAGGGTAATATACCCATCATCTAATGCTATGCCTTTCTTAAACTTTTCAATATAATTTTCCCCTAAAAAGCCTTCTACCTCTACATAATAAGTTTTACCTATTTTGTTTTTAGGTGATAGAATTTTATGGGATAGCTGTCCATCATTGGTCAATAGTATTAATCCTTCGGTATCCTTATCTAATCTACCTGCTGGATGAGGATTAAAAATTAAATATTCTTCATCTATTAAATCCAATACAGTTTTATTTAAAGGATCGTCTGTAGAGGAGACTACATCTTTAGGTTTATTTAACATTAAATAAATATATTCCCTGTATTCTAAATTTATCCCATCTATGGTTATTAGATTTTCATAGGGGTTAATTTTTAGATCATTTTCTTTTGTGATTTTATTGTTTACGCTTACTCTGCCTTCTTTAATAATACTTTTTACATCTTTTCTACTGCCATAACCCATATTTGATAGTATTTTATCTAATCTTTCTTTTTTAATCATATTATTCTCCTTTATTTTATTTATATTATTGCCTTTTTAATTAAAAATTTCATCGTATAAATTTTACAAAAAAAGATAAAATAATTAAGAAAATAAAAATCTGAAAGGAGATTTTCTATGACTGATAAAAATCCCCAACCTTTAGATGGAGTTAAATGTATTGTAAATACTTGCCATTATCATGTGATGGGAGATTCATGTAGTGCAAGCCAAATTGAAATTAAACCTAGAAATGCAAATACCTCTGAAGAAACTGATTGTACTACTTTCAAACCAAGTGATAATTGCAGTACCTGAGGATAAAAAAAGGCAGGATTTTCCTGCCTAATTTTCATCTAATTCTATACAATCAGCTTTTAAATCTTCAGGCATATCTTCTAAGGAATGTTCTACATTGATATAGAAATCAGTGCCAAATTCTTTAGATATTAAATCTAAATCCCCTTTCAATTTTTGCAAATCTGAAGTTTCTAAAGGAATAGCCTTATATATACTGTCTACATAATAATCCCTTCCTATAATTCCACATAAAAAGCCATAGAAAGATTCAACTGTTTTTATATTGAATTCCATGGCATTTATAAGCCTTATATTATAATTAAGGCTAAATATATGATTATCATCTACATCTACAAAAATCACATTTCCATTTCCATCCTGCATATCTTCATTGGCCCTATCTATTAGCCACTTAGTTTTGCCACTGCCTTTAGGGCCTAATATGAATTTAACCATAATGACCACCTCCTGATCTTTATATTAATGATACATTATTCTACATATTTTTTCAATTGTTTTTTAATTTAATTCCTTGCCTAATATTTCTTTTTTTCATTTCATAGACTATTTCATCTCTTATTTTCCACCAAGATTCATTCCAGTTTACAAATAGAGAATTTTCCTCTGGGGCACGGCCTATTATCCTTTGAACTACTATATTTTCATCTAGATATTCTAAAAATCTAATTACCCTTTCTTGATATTCCTCTTTAGATATTAATTCTATATCCCCCCTTTTATACATTTCTCCTAAGACTGTTCCATCTACAATATATAATGCGTGTAATTTTACCTCATCTATCTTAAGTACATTTAAAATTTTTGCATTTTCTACTACATCATCCATATCGTCCCAAGGTAAATTTAAAATTAAATGGGCACAAGTCCTAATATTATGTTTTTGACATCTTAAAACCGCATCTATAAATTCAGCCAAAGTATGCCCTCTATTAATTTTCTTTAAAGTATGATAATTTACTGTTTGTAGGCCTAGCTCTACTATAATGTCTAAATTATATTTATTCTGAACAGAGGAAAGATATTCTAAATATTCATCCCCTACACAATCTGGCCTAGTGGATATGGATATACCCACTACATCCTCTACTATGGATGCTTCAATATTTTCTTTAAAATCCTCCAGTGGCAAATAAGTATTAGTGAAGGATTGAAAATAAGAGATAAATTTTTTAGCATTATATCTTTTACTTATATAGGCTTTATTTTTCCCAATCTGTTCTTTTACAGAAAGCGTATTCGGAAGGTTTTCAAAAGAACCTCCCTCTTCCCCACAAAATATGCAGCCTCCAGTACCTACAGACCCATCCCGATTGGGACAGGTCAAAGGTAGACTTATAGGTAATTTATATACTTTTTCACCATATTTTTCTTTTAAATATTTTGAATAAACATTATATACTTCTATATCCATTTTTTCACCTTTCTAATATAAGCCTTTAATCTCTATACCATCTACATCTATTCTAAATTGTATAGGTTCTTGCCAGGTATGATCCATAGGATTATATTTTTCTAATATTGGACTGTATTCAATAAATTCTGTAATTGGTGATTTCCTGACTTGCATTGTCTTATCACCATGTTCTTTATTTTCGTCTACTTTTCCCTCATCTAAAAATACTATATAAACTAATTTTTTCTTATTATTAGGATTTTCTGCTATAAAAGCACCTGTAGTCCCTCTATTATCTATAGAAACTCCGTTAATATTAATTTCCTTATCATAAAGATTTATAGGTAAGTTTTCAGCCATTCCTTTTATTATACTATGTTTTTCTGGATAGCCTATTAAGACCAAATTTTCTTTTTTATCTTTTTCTGTCAATTTATTTTCTTCTATTAACTTTATATCTATATTATAATTAAATTTAAAATTATTTACTATACTTTGAATAAAGGATTCTATACCTTGATTTTCCTTTGCATAATCTGGTTTTACTATTATTAATTCTTCACCTTCTAGGGCTCTTAGAATTATACTTCCAGTTATTATACCCTTATTGGCTTCTTGATTCCTTAAATTTAGCATCTCGTCTCTTTTATAAACTTCTGATCTTTCTTCTTCATTTAAGCGGATATTTTTGGGGAAATAATTTGGATCTTCTGTGGCCTTTTTCATTGTATTTTTAATTTCTTTTCCTGCCACTTCCTCTATGGTTTCTATTAATCCATCTATTGTAGCATTTTTAAATAAGTATTTTTCATAGTATTTTTGTAAAAACTCTAGGAATTTTTCTTCTCCAATTCTCTGCCTTAAATCTTCAAAAAATCCTGGCCCTTTGCCATCGTAAATTAATCTTCCATATTCACTCCAATCGCCAAAATCCTTAACAGCAGTATTTAAGGCTTTACCAGAACTAGGACTAAAATAGTTTCTAATTTGATAATTTACACCATTTTTATGGTATTTATCATATTCTTTTTCGAAATAATAAGCTGTCATATATACAGTTAAAGATTCATCTAGGAAGGGCTCTTCAAATTCGTTGTTCCCAACTCCTACATACCACCATTGATGCATAGTTTCATGAATTGCTGCCTCTATGATAAAGGAGGCAGATTCGTCTATCTTTTCTTCCCCCAAATCGTAATATCCTCCCATTTGAATTACTTGGGGATATTCCATAGCTCCTCCATTTAAATAAGTTTCTGCAATTCTAAGTTCACTATAGGGATATTTTCCTACGGTTTCATTCATAAGTTTAACTGTTTTAACTACTTCATCTAAAATTATATCTGCCGTTTTTTCAATATTTTTTGCATTTAAATATTCCTTATTAGTTATATAATAATGGCTAATTTTTATACCATCTACTTCTTTAGTTTTTACTTTATAATGGGGGCTCATGATAATTACAAAATCTCTAACCTTTTCTGCTTTAATATCTATTGCTTTATTTTCCCCTTGAATCTTTTCATCTATTATACTTCCTGTAGGAGCTACTATCATATTTTTAGGAACTGTCAATTTTACATTATAATTGGATACATCACTATAATTAGATTCTCCTATGGTATGATAGGGATTTTCGTCCCATTTTTTAGTCTTCTCATTATAAATAGATAATATGGGATACCAATTAGTTAAAGAATACTCTTCATTAACATAATGTAGTCTATCTGATCCCTTTGGAATTTTTAATTTAAATTTTATTTTTACTTTTACTTTTTCTCCATTTTTTAAAGGTTTTTCTAGAGGTATTTTAAGTATTTGATTTTCTTTGGTATATTTGCTTTCACTATTATTTATGTGTACTGTTTCTATTTCTATATAACCTTTTTGTTCTTCTTCTAATTTAGGCTCTTCTCCATCTATAAAATAATATCCACCAATAGATGGTTTAGTTTCATAAGACAAATAAGAATCTGGGTATAAATGAAATACTAATTCTTTTAAATCAGAATTATAGGAATTGGTTATCTCTATTATTTGTTCTCCATATAGTATATGATTTTCTGTATCTAATCTAAGATTCATATTATACTCTGTTAAATTATCTAAATCTACTGCAAAACCTAATTGAAAACTACCTAGTACTATAATTAATACTAAAATATAAGATAATCTTCTTTTTTTGTTCATATTTTCCCCCTTTATAATTTTAATATTTTTTTTAATTCAAAGGCCACTCCTGATTCATTATTGTCTTTTTCTGTAATTATATCTGCTATGGATTTTACGTTTTTATTGGCATTTTTCATGGCAATTCCAAGGCCTGCATTTCTTATCATGGAAATATCATTATTATCATCCCCAATGGCTATTATCTCTTCTTCTCTAATCCCCCTTCCCCTAGCATATTCTTGTAAGCCTTGCCATTTATGGCCTAATGGGTGCATAATTTCTAAAAGAGCCTCTGCTACTTTAATATTTTCCGCTATATGAAAATTATATTTACTGGAATATTTTTTGTTTATTTCTAAATAAAAATCCTCCATATCTAATTTATTTCCCAAATATACTATGGCTAAAATCTTTTCATTTTCTATATCTAAATAGCTATTTACTCTTTTATATCTTTTTTCATCTTTAGAAAAATAATTGCCATAGGCTGGGTTTTCTATTTCCATTTCTACTATTAAATCATAGCCTAATTCATAACTATCTACATGTACAACTGGATGTAGATTTCTAGCCTTACCCATTTTAACTATGGTTCTAAAATCCTCTATATTTAAAAACCTTTCAAACAATATATTGTTTTCTCCAGTTTCCCTTGCTATACTTCCATTATTGGCAAGTATAATTAAGGGTTTATCAATGGATTTAGTCAATTCCTTAGCAGAAAAATATCTTCTGCCTGTAGCTATTACAATTTCATATCCATTTTTAATTAATCTATTAATAAATTCAATATTTTCCCTTGAAATTTCTTTCTTATCATCTAATAGGGTATTATCTAAATCAATAGCTATTAGCTTGTACATTTTACCACCTCTACTTTTCCCTATTATATCAGAAAATAGTAAAGAAAAGAAAAAAATACTTCAGTAATACTGAAGTATTTTATTCCCCGTCCTCATCCTCATCTTCATCATATTCAAATTCATCTTCAAATTCATCATCAATAAAATCTAAATCATCTTCTGCAAATAGCATTCCAAAGGCCTCTGATACAATTCCAAATTCCTCTTCATCTTCAATATTGATTAGATCAAAATCATCCCCATCTTCTATATACCTATATAAAAATACTTGATCATCCTCGAAAGGTACTAATGCAATATATTCATTATCCTCTACCTCAAATATGCCTAGTACTGTACATTCTAATTCAGTATCATCGTCTAATGTCAAATAAATTATATCCATTTCTTCGTCTGAATCGAAATCATAATCATCGTATTCATCATGTTCGTGTTCACATTCACATTCACAATCGCATTCACAATCATGCTCATGTTCACCTTTACATTCTTCTAATTTATGTTCTTCTTGGCAATTACATTCACAGTTTTCATTGTGATTTTTATTCATAACTATTCTCCTTTATTATAAGTATTTTATACTACTATATGCTAATAATATCCTATTTTATTATAAAAGTATACATTATTTAGAAAAAAATTTATACTTCTATTATATCCATTACTTTTATAAATAATTTCTTTATTATTAAATTATATTATATAGAACAAGGACTATACCCACAATCTTGACATTCAGCACAACCTCCACTGTGAATTAAAACTCCACCGCACATAGGACAAGTATCTGGGTCTTCTTTCAAATGTTCTATTACTAATTCGTCAATTTCTCTTTGCAATTCTTCTATTTTTTCTATCTTGTTTTTACTAGATTTATCAGAGATTAATATACCAGATCTAGCACAACCATCTCTATATATAGTTACGCCTTTTAAACCTTTTTTCCAAGCATATATATATAAATTTTCTACTTCCTTTACTGTAAATTCATTTGGCACATTTACTGTAGAAGAAATACTTGCATCTATATATTGTTGCCAAGCTGCTTGCACATCTATCCTAGATTTATAATCTAAATTAGAGGTAGTTATAAAGAAATCTGGCAATTCTTCCTCCCTAGTTAAATTATTCCTATCCATATAATCCTTTACTATTGGGGTAAATACTTTATAATAAGTATCCTCATGATGTAGTGATTCAGATTTTCTAGTATAAGAAACTTGAAATATTGGTTCTACACCATTGCTACAACCTACTAATGTAGATATGCTTCCCGTTGGAGGTATGGTCAATAATTGCGAATTTCTAAGACCGTATTTTTCTATTAATTCCATTACATCTTCATTGGCATTAGATAGTAAAAATGGAGATTTTAATACTTTTTCCTTCCTATATCTTGGGAAAGGACCATGTTCTTTAGCTAAAAGTGCAGATTGCCTTAGGGCTTCATTTACTAGGATATTTCCTATTTTATGAATTAATTCTATGGATTCTTCACTTCCATATTTTACTCCCATTTTAATAAACATATCTGCTAAGCCCATTATTCCCAAACCAATTTGTCTTAATTTCCTAGATAGTTCCCGTTGTTGTGGTAGTGGATGGAGATTCATATTTTCATCTAATACTTCATTTAAATAGATAATACCCTCCCTTACCATTTCTCCAAATCTTTCAAAGTGAAACTCTGCATCATTAGTAAAGGGGTTTGTTACAAATTCAGATAAATTTATAGAGGATAAATTGCACGATCCAAAACCTGGTAACGTTTCCTCAGCACAAGGATTTACCCCTGCAAATTCAAAACTTTCATCCTCACTCATTAAATGCCAGGAATCAATTCTATTTTGATATAATATACCTGGTTCTGCCATATTCCAATTGTTTTCTGCTAATTTTCTAAAAAGTTCCCTAGAATTCACTTTCCTTCTAATTTCTTCTCCCGTAGATTCTACATAAAAGTATAATTCAAATTCTTTATCCCCTACTACAGCTTTCATAAATTTATCTGTAATATTTACAGATAAGTTAGCATAATTTACCTTGGACAAATCATTTTTTACATCTATAAAATCTTCAATATCTGGATGGCTACAGTCCAAATTAAGCATTAAAGCACCACGTCTACCTTTCATTCCAATTAAACCCGTTACAAGGGAATAAAGGTCCATAAATGACACAGCTCCTGTAGTAGTGCTAGCAGCATTATTTACCTTAGCCCCTCTTGGTCTAAGTTTCGATAAATTAAGTCCTACCCCTCCACCATAGGAATAGGTTCTAGCCATGTACTTAGCTGTATCAAAAATATCTTCAATATTATCCTCCACTTTAGGCATTACATAGCAGTTTGAAAGTGTAACCTTTCTTCCATTCTTATCTAGACCCCTACCTGCTAATATTCTCCCAGCAGGCATAAATTTTTGATCCTTAATGGCTTTTTTAATAAAATTATTTCCCCCACTAATCCTATTTAAAAATTCATCAAAGGGTTCATTATCAAATCTATATTTTTTCTCATAAATATCCCTTTGTAAATCGGTCATTTGCCAGCCATATTTTCTAAGTCTAGCTCTTTCGTCTCTATAGAGAATATATTTTTTTGCCACATCTGGTCTAGTTTTCATTAATTCAATTTCCACAAAGTCTTGAATTTTTTCAATATCTGCCACCTCTAAATTACTAAAATGCTTATATGCATTGTCAGCAATTTCTTTGGCAATTTTTTTGTCTACACCAATTTCAGTTTCTGCCATGGCTTTAGATACGGCATTAACTATTTTTTCCCCTTCAAAATCCACTATCATACCATTTCTCTTTTCGACCTTTAACAATTTTATCCCTCCCACCCTATATGTAGTATGTTTAATAGTTTTATATACTATATATATCAATTTATCATAAATTAATTTGAAAGACAAGATAAATAGTAAAATATTTTAGATATAAATCTAAAAGGCCAGATTTATAAATCTGACCTAAATTTGCCGATTAATTTTTTTCAATTATAATTTTAAGTAGTCTTAAATTCATTTATATATAAACCAGACTTTTTGTTAAAGAAAAATACTCCTACTCCCCCTATACCTAAATGTGAACCTAATACGCTTCCAATCTTTTCTACAAATATATTATCATGTCCTATTTTTTTGCTAATCATTTCCTTTACATCTAAAGCAGCATTTATATCATCTGCATGGGTTATACCAATAATTTGGTTTGGAAATTCCTTAACTCTTTCCTGTGCTATATTTGCTACAGTAGCCAAAGCTCTTTTTCTTCCTCTAATTTTTTCAATTACCACCATTTTACCTTTTTGTACATCTAGTATAGGTTTTATATTTAAGGCACTTCCTATTATTGCCCCACTTCTATTAATCCTTCCACCTTTTAAAAGCCAATTTAAATTATCAATTGTAAAAACATGCTCTATGTTTTGAATGTTCTCCTTTGAAATCTTTATAATCTCTTCAAAACTTGCCCCTATTTCAGATAATTTAGCACCCTGAAAAGCAATTAAACCTGATGCAAGGGATCCTGATTTAGTATCTACTACATCCATTTTTACATTAGGATATTCCTCTTTAAGCTTTTCAATAATAATCTTGGATGCTTGATACGTCCCAGAAAGTTCAGATGAAAAAGAATAATAAATAAAATCCTTACCTTTAGAGGCATATTTGCTGAATAGTTTATATATTTCCGCTGGTCTTGGTAATGAAGTTATTGGAGAAATTCCTTTCTTCATTAATTCGTATACCTGATCAACAGTGATTGTAACCTTGTCTAGGTATTCTTTATTATCGACATACACCCTAAGAGGCAAAATATCTATGTCACACTTTTCTATAATATCTTTAGGTAGATCAGAAGTACTGTCCATAATAATTTTTGTCATATTTTTTACCTCCTTATATTTTTATTATAAAATTTATATTTTTGTATTTTAGTATGTATAATCCCCATAATCGTTTTCAGATAAACTTATGTTATCATTTTATTTTTAATAATGCAACCAATATAAGGTATTTTTTAATAAAAAAGGACACACTATTGAAGTATGCCCCTATGCCACTTTTTGTTTTACTTTGGAAAAATATAATCCCATTAGCACAAATACTGCCGCAAATAAAATTTGCATAAATAGCTCAAATTTTATATCAGAAAAAGAATTTACTGTCATTTCATTTATTCTTACAAAATAATAGC
>DAIMNI010000111.1:0-4276 GCA_036720245.1 Tissierellia bacterium
ATCTATTTTTAAAGACTATATCTACATAATACCAAGAATCCGTTCCCTCCCTTAGAGAAATATCCACAGGAAGTTTTTCAATATGGGCTAAATGTTTATTTAAGTGCCTTTCCATATCAGATAAACTATTTACTTCTTCATAAGGGATTTTTACATCCATTAAAATCTTTTTCTTCTTCTCTAATTCTTCTAAATGCCTATTGAGTTTCTTATTTAAATCCTCTCTAAATTGAGCTAAATCCCTTACATCATAAAAACCCTTTTTATGTATCAAAATAGAATTTCCATCTATATTTATATTATTTCCCTTCATTTCAGGGGTAATATATAATATAGGGGATAGGGATATTAAAGAAATATACACATCATTATTATAAAGCAGAGGTTCCCTATCTAAATTAACTTTTTTGCCATCTAAAAACACATCTATATCGGAAAATCCTACTTTAATATTCTTAACCATTCCTTGAAATCCAGTAGAAGAATTAGCTTTTTTATCTTCAAATTCATGGATTTCATTTTCTATTTCTAGAATTCGCCTCTCCAAGGCCTGAATTTCATATCCCCTTTGATATACAATAGGTCCTAGGGATGAATCTTTAATATTAAGTTTTCCATAGGAATTTAATTTTAAAGTCCTTTTATTAGAATCAAACTCAGAGCCAATCTTTAAAGCCTTAGCCAAATCTCCCATAGGCACCCAAAGCTCTCCATCATATATGAAAATTTCTTTGTGGGGGAAATTTTTATTCTCCACTTGCAATTTCATATCCCCAAAAAGTGCATCAATCTCCATTATTTGCCCCCTTTGTTCCTTAGCAAAGCTGGGAATGGGGACTATGGAAAATAAAATAATAATAGCTAGTGTAAATGAGATATACCTTTTCAAAATAATTCACTCTCCTTTTCTCTCTTAATATTATCGACAGATACATAGGAAAACTACAGATTTAGTGTATAATAGATTTAAGAAAATGTCTGTTTTTGCCGATAATAAATATAGGCCTTCAGCCAATTTTAAATTGTAAATTATGAATTGTAAATTAAAAGAAGGATCCTTCGGCTTTGCATACCTATCGAAATATATTAGGTAGCTTAGCTAGGATGATATAATGAAATGTCATCCTGAACACCTATTCTGTCATCCTGAGCGAAGCTAAGGATCTTGAAGGATCTCTAAGAAAGGAGAATAATCCATGCTAAAATTTAAAAATAAATCTGGGACAAGTAGAACCGTCCCCGCTGTCCCAATTATACTTATATTTTCAATTATATTGCCCATAATGGGGCCAGTAGGGGTATTTGCTCAGTCGGGAAATATGATTACTTATACATATAAACAGGGTATAGGGAATGAAAATGAATTAGCATCTGTATTTATAAGGGTTAATACAAATATAAATACAGTAGGCTCTCATGATGTAACTATAATTACAGATGAAGGCAGTCCTCAAATTATTGGAAAGGTAAATGTAGAAGAAAGGGATTTAAATAAGGACATTCCCAGAAACTTTTGGATAAATAATCCTCGAAATAATATGAGAATTAATAAAATAATTATAGGGAATTTTGAATTAGATTTAGATTCAGTGGGTACAGTGGGCAAAATAACCGAAATGGAAAGCTATGATACAAATATAGGAGACAATATAAGCTTTAAGGGAGAAAAGCTAGATCAGGGAACTATAGAAATATCTGGGGAAAGTAATTATAATCAAGACCGAACACCAAATAGATTTGTTCAACAAATGAATGGGAACACTGGTTATAAAAATATTACTTTAAAATTAGATGATGGAATTACAAATCAGACAGCTATATATCCTAAAGCCTTTAAACTATTAGGGAATATACCTCAATTAGGAGAAACAATAGAAATACTTCCTAAAATGGGTAGCAAGAGCAGTGTTGCCTATATAAGGGCAGAGGATGGCCAGTTTAAAGTTCAAAATGGAGAGGCGATGCATTCCGTATTTTTCCTAACAGATGCTATGGACAGATATAGTGTAGAAAATATGGCAGAGATTATCTCCGTAACCCCTACAAGGAATGTAATAAAAGTTAAAATTCCTACAAAGATAGCAGATAGTAAATATTATGATGTAGTTGTTACTAATAAAATAACAAACCCAAAGGGGAATATCTACGAACAAATTACAGAAACTAAAAAAGTAGAAGACAGATTTTTTGTAATAGGTGCAGATCAAGGGCCAATTTTAACAAGAATAGATCCAAATAAAGGGCCGGATACAGGAGAGAAAGTTCAAATAACTGGCAAAAATTTTGATGAATTAAATTATATAGAAGGCCTTGATAACAGTGGAGATCTTAAATTAGATTCAGTTAGTGTAGCTGAAAAAAAATTAGACGATATGGTAGAAGATATTATAAGTAGTGAAATAATAAATAAAGACACACCAAAGGATAGCGTATTTCATCTAGAATACGAAAACAATGGGGGAGCAGCATATAACGAAAAAACAATATTAAGTGTAGACAGGTATATAGCCACCTATATAGGCAATAGAACCACGCCAGTAAAGGAAGATGATAAACCTCAATATAGATTTAGCGAACAGTTTGACAATATATCTGTAAGAGTACCAGCTTCAAATGTAGATAAGGAAACAGATGTAAATGTAATCCTTATAATACAAACGGAAATAAAGACATATGATGAAGAACCCTATAAAATAATAGAAATAGTAAGCAATGATGGGGTAAAATATACTATAATTCCATCTCATACTGCGCCAAGTATAAATAAAATAATACCAGAAAAAATTCAAGTAATAGAAGATAAATCTAATGGAAGATATGGACTTAAAGAAGATATGGTAATAGGCATAGAAGGCGCAAACTTTAAAGCAATTAGAAGCAAAGATGAAAGTAAAAAGGATATAACTAATTATCCAATAATAGGATTAGGGGCTAATTTAGACAATCCAGAAGAGGGAATAGTTCTTCGCTTAAATCCAGAAAGTGAAGGTCAAGTAGAAATATATAGGAATGGTGAATGGAAACCTGAATGGAAACCATTACCTGGAGCAAATATGGTAGTGTTAGATGCTAAAGGCAATATAGTAGATGGTACAGTAGGTAAAGACACGGGAAATAAAATTCTAATTACTATACCTAAAACAGCAGGAATAACAATTCCTAAGGAATCTGTTACAATAGATGCTAAAAATCCAGTACCTAAATTAGTATATGTAATGAACCCAGTACTAGGTAGCAAGGAGCCAGGCTATGCAGTATCTAATCCTAATGTCTCCATAATGTTCATAGACCTAAAAGACGATCTACCCCCAACTATAGACCGAGTCTCCCCAAATGTAGTAGCTATAGACTCAGGTGAAGAGATCACAGTTACAGGCTCTAATTTTCAAAATGGAATTAGAGTATTTGTAGGAGGGGTAGAGGTTACAGGTGTAAAACATGAACTAGACCCATCAGGGCTAAATACCATACTAAAATTCAATGCACCTAAATTCCCCCAAATTATAGAGGGGTCTACTAAACTAATGGTAATGAATCCAGATGGAGGACAGGCTAGTAAAGATTTTACCTATGTGAAATCTTTACAAAGAGACCCAAATCTAATGGACTTCTCTCCAAAATCTGGAACTATGGGTACAACAGTTATAATAGATGGCGATAATTTCCTAGCTCCAAATCCAGCAGTAGGTAGTACTTCTGGCATGGGCATATATAGATTAATAGGCAGTAGAATTTTAATGGATGGAAAGGATATAAATGAATACAATAGAGGCAATAATGGAAATATTAAATTAGAAAAATATACTAATGATACAAAGAATCTAATAATCTATGAAGACAGTACGGTAGAACTATCTGATTATTATCATGGTATAATACTAGAAGATGCAAGTAGACCAAATAATTTCTACACCATATACCAGGATAATAGAGGAAATATAATTATTTCTGATGGAGGTTCTGGTAGCGAAGAAAGTAATATAATAAATCAGTACTATATAATGGACAAAGATGAAAGGCTAATAGCAGAAAAGGATGGACAAGAATATGAGGTAGACATTAATTCGAATGGAATAATTCTAACAAAAGGTAGACAAATCCTAGAGCTAATAATGAAAACCCCATATAAATTTAATTCAAATAAAGATATCTACGGTTCTAGAGTTCATGTAATGGACAAAAACAGAATAGAATTTACAGTACCAAATTTAACATCCAAATTACCAGATGGATACAAAATTACAGTAGAAAATCCAGATACTAAAAAATCCACAGC
>DAIMNI010000023.1:0-5224 GCA_036720245.1 Tissierellia bacterium
TTAGCCATTCTTTTTCTTTTTTTAATTCAGTGAGTAAGTCGGAACATTGGTTATAGGATAGAGATTTTTGTTCTGTTTTATATAGTTCAATTTTCATGGCTAAAAAATGATTATATATAAATCTAGAACATCCAAAGGTTTTATTTATTAGTTCTTTTTGTTCCTCTGTAGGGTATATTATGTATTTATAGCCCTTAATCACTGTTTTCATAGATAAATTCACCCCTTCCATATACTACCTTTGACATACAACAATTTCCTTAATTTAAATATAATATATGTTGTTATCTTAGTCAATCATATTAAAAAATTATATATATAATTTTTTTAACATATAAACCTGCCACTAACTCATGACTGAAATCACGAGTGTACATGGCATTTTATCAATCATCTGAATCCTCCTGTGTTTCTCCATAGAGATATTCTTTTCTTAAATAATTTGCCTGTTCTTCTGTAATATAACCTGCCCATAGATCAGCATTAATTGCACCATATAATTCACTCCATAGACAATCTAAATGCAGCACATTTTCTTTTTTACCTTCTAAATAAGCTTTCAACACTTTATCTAAACTTCCAGATAAATTTGTTTCTAAATATTTCTTATCTTTAGGCTTTCCACTATCTATATCTTTTTTTGTTTCTATTTCCAATTCAATAATTTCTTCAATAGGCATCTCTAAGGCTTTTGATAGTTTTGAAAGTGTTTTTACACTGCATCTATTAAGATCTGATTTGCCAGAGCATATGTCTGATAATGTAGACCAAGGAACTCCACTTATTTTTGATAAACTATACCTCGACATTCCTTTTTCTCTTAAAACTTGTTGTATTGTCATAATCATCACCTATATTTAGTATATCGGTATTCCGTTATAGTATCAATACTTCTCTTAAAGTAATCAGTTCCATAAATTTAATTTGAATTCATAAAACCTTTTAATAAATTTCTTTTCCAGCTTTTAAATTTTGTTACATCATGATTCATTGCATATATTCCAAAGACTAATAAGGACAGGCCTATTCCTGTTCCAAAACAAGCAATAGCATCTGGAATTTCTATAAAATGTTTTATACCTATTGAAATGCTATTTATTAATAAGCCCCATAACATATACTTGTTCATTTTATTATTTTTCAACTGACATCTTCCCCCTTATAAATTTTTATGATAATAAACTTTAAATAGCCCTTTAATTAATGAAACAAATAAAGTAGCTCCTAGTAATGTGAAAAATATTACTTCATTAAAATATCCAGCAATTATTGTGGCACATGCAAAGCCTATAATACATATATTTATTCCAACTGCACCAGTTTTTTGCATTATCATAATTGTACGTTCATCATTTTCCTTAATAAATAATTTCTTAAGTTCCCCTTTATCTTTCATAGTTCTTAAATATTTAATTATATCTAAGAATAATAGAATACTAAAACTACTAAGAACACCTGCCTGAAAGCTCATAATTTCACTTGAGGATTTTGGCAAACTATCTTGGTTTAAAAATAAGACTAAATAAATAGCTATTAAGCTAAAAAATAATATTATTAAAAATATCACTCTGTTACGAATCCTTATTCTAAACTTATCCATTCTATATCTCCTCCACTTCTGAAAAATCAAATATCTCTTCAATAGTCATGTCAAAATATCTTGCGATCTTATATGCTAAAACCAAAGATGCTGTGTACTTCTCGCCTTCTATAGAAGTAATTGTCTGACGGGTTACACCTACTGCCAAAGCAAGTTCTCCTTGGGTGATTCTGTTTTTTTCTCTTAATTCTCGTATTCTCGTCTTCAACTCTCACCCTCCTTTTGCATAGTTTACTTTGCATTTTAAGTATAGTATACTTTGCATTTAATGTCAAGTAGACTATGCAAAATTATTTTTTATTATTATCTTACCTCTCTTTCTTTTTTACATTAAAAAAGCCCTACACATTAGTGCAAGGTTTGATAACATATAAAATAATATATAAAGTTTATTCTTAAGATTGCTCCATAATTTCACCGATAAATTAAAATTTGGAATAGATAAACTCATCGCTTTATTCCCAAAGTATCGTAATATTCATCACTATATTTAATTTTACTATCGTCAAAATTTGCTTGAATATTTTTGACATATTCAAATGGTTCTTTCATTGGTACAAGGTTCAATTCATGAGCAAGGAGGTCAAGTAGTTCTTTTTGTTGTTCAGTCCGAGTTTCCTTTTCTTCCTGTAAATGCTTCTCAAACCGTTCCTTGTCCATCCATACAATCTGTTCAACGGAATTGGCACTACCACAGGTCAAAATTAAACGCATTAAATCTTCAAAATTAGCGGCAAGCGGATAAACATTTTGGTCAGTGCAACTTCCCGGGTTGGAAGCAAAGACCATATCCTTATATCCGTCAATGAAACAATACATAATACATCCCTCAAGGCCGATGGGTTTTGCATTGATAGGGTAGCAAAAAAATGGCACAATAGTATTTTGCTGTTCCAGACAAATCAATTCGCCATTTACGGATAAACTTTCATATTTTTCAAATAATTTGTTCATATAAATTATCTCCTTAAATATGACTTATTAATAGTCCTTTATGTTCATTTTCTCGGAAATTCAGACTCTTTGGGACTTCTGCAATAAACCTTTAATTCAGGCAGTGTGGAACCGTATTTTATATAGTTTTTTCTCGCTTGAGATAAGGACAACCCATGATTTTGGTCACTTGGCTCCTTTTCTGACTGAATAAAAGTATCAATTTCCCAAAAGCAGATGGGGCAGATATAAGCGAGAGCATCCCCATCATTTGGAATTGTAATAAATCCACAGCATGGACAAGGAGCATCCCCTACAATTTCAGATTCTTCCCTTTGGGGGGCTGGGCTGGTGTTATTAACGTGATAAAGATATAATTTTTTTCGGCATTTTTTCATTTATCCCATACCCTCTTTCATATAATCAAGAAATCTAATCTGCATGACAAATTCCTATTTATCTACGTCTTATATAATCTTTCCTAATTGGCATTAATTCTAGGATACATTATTATTCCATCTTAATTCCAACGTTATCTTGCCCTAGCTTAGACAACGGAATATGAAGAAGTCTCAAAAAGTCCTTTTGTGATTCCAGTTCTCTTTCCATAATAAAGTTAATAAATGGTTTATCATCCTCATGTGCTTTTTCTAGAAGTGAAATATACTCACTTCGTAAAATTGGAGGAATTAGTGCTGGTAAATATCCTTCTTGTATTAATGCTGTATTCATTAATAGTCTAGCGACCCTGCCATTACCATCTTTAAAAGGATGAATAAAAACAAACTTTTTATGAAGAAGTGCTGCAAATTCTACTGGATGATATTGTTTTCTCTCAGTTTTTATCCATCTACATAAATCTTCTATTTCACTTTGTATATTTTCTACTTTGGTAACTGGATAATTAGATCCTGAGATAAATACAGGAATGTCACGATACCTTCCTGCATATTCTCCATCAATATTTTGATAAAATAATTTATGTAAATAAAGAATATCTTTTTCTGTAATTTCTTTATTCTCAAGCAAAGTAAACATATAATCATATGCTTTTGCATGATCTACTGCTTCAAACATATCCCTAAGGGGCCTTCCTCCAACTGTTAATCCATCTTCTATTAAAACTTTTGTTTCACTTTCAGTTAAAGAATTACCCTCTAGTGCATTAGATGTCCACGTTAATACAATACGATAAAAGTCTTTTATCTGCTTTAGCATTTCACCCTCAAACGGTCTTAATTCATTAATGGTATTTTGATATAAATCCAATTTTTCAAGATGCTCCATAAGTTCACTTCCTTTTATAGATACAATCTAATTTTATAGCCCTTTAATTATATCCATTGTACCATATGCCATTTGTCAAATAAACTTATATTTTCCTTTGCCTGTATTTATTGTACCCAAAAATAATTAGACCTTCAGAAAATAAAATGTGCTTAGAATTTTCCCTTAGAAGAAACTAGTTCCTAAGCACATTTAACTTATTTTAAGATCGAGCAGTTAAAACTTGCTATTTTCCGACAGCCCTCTCGATTTAATCTTGTGCCTTTTATATTTATTTGATTTTATAGCATAGGATGGGAAATGAATATACCCGATTTTCTTATATAAACTAGAATCTTAAATTAAAACTTATTGCTCAGTAGTTACTTTTGCAATCAAATTACCCTCCTTGTTAAAAGAAAGCTGCAAATGCTTTGTAATTGATCTGCCATTTGTGAAAAATACTGTAATTGTTATATTATCTTCTGGCAAATTTACAAAATCAGTAGATCCATACTCTGATATTATATCTATTGCATGCCAAGGATTCCAATATACATCAAAAGATTTATTGCCAAGTTCTTCATGAAAGGTGGTAGTTATTTCTTTTCCCTGTTGGCTAGAAACAAAATACTGTAGTTCTCCCGCTACTGAGGTATATTTTACCGAGGATATATTTTTCCCTTTTACTGAAATACCTCCAGAGTCGAAACCCACATCATAGGTATATACTTTTTTCCCAGTTTCATCTAGGTAAAAATGTCGATTACCCCTTGATATTTTTCCAAAAGGGAGTATTATCTGTGCATTTTCTGCAATATCCACATGTTGGCTATCACTATCATCAGCAAAAGCTACCAATGAAAATGTAGGTTTCGTTAAATTACTTACCATAAATCCCCCAACTATTAAAAGACATATAGTCATAGTTGCTGCAATAAACCCTATCCTTGAATGCTTTTTAGGGGGTGTATTAAATCTTTGTATAGTCTTGTCTACTAGATTTATATCTGGTGTAATAGAGTTAAAATCATTTTTATATTCTTGTTTAAACATAATTATATTCTCCTTTCAAATCCTGTTTTAATAGTTTTCTAGCCCGGAAAAGTTGTGTTTTTACAGTAGATTCTTTTCTATTAAGAATGTTGGCAATTTCAGCCACAGAAAAATCTTCATAATAATGTAAATGTATGACTATGCGATATTTTTCTGGCAACTTCATTACAGCATAAAATACTTCACTCTTATCATCCTCTGATGAGTCTGCATTGTTTTTTTCAAAATCCCATAGGGGAGTCTCTGTTAGAGTGTTTCTCATTTTCCAAGCAGAAGTCAAAAGGTTTTTACTAAGATTAACTGTAACCCTAATTAACCAAGCTTTGCAATGTTCCCTGCTATTAAATTGTAGATTAGCTTTATAACATT
>DAIMNI010000023.1:5234-29762 GCA_036720245.1 Tissierellia bacterium
TTAGGAATACTTCCTGAAACAAATCCTCTGCATCAGCTTTATTTTTCGTCCGTGCATATGCAAGTTTGTATACCATATCAGAATATTGGTGTATGATATTATTTATGGAGATGTTTACAGTTTCAATATTTTGGGTTGTCATCCTATTCCCCCTCTCTATAAATAACACAAATCAAATCATAAAAAGGTTTCGTTTTTATAAAATTAATTTTAAGAATTAAATATCTTAGTTCTTATTTAGTTCTTATAAAGAATAATAAAATCTTGGTTTTTTTATTTCCGAAAATCCCAAGACTTTATTTGTGCTAATTCTAATTCAATGCATTCTTTAGCCACATCCACTAGTTTCTTTTTTTTAGGACTTACATTTCCGATACAAAACATTCCTGATGAATTCGAAAAAAATCCACACCAACATAAATCATTTAGGCCAACTTTTTTTAACATTAAAAGCACCCCTTATATTTACTGTGGGGTGTTCAGCAGTTTGAAAAACTGTTACCGCAACACTTGCTTTTTCTTTTAGCGTTAAGTTTTCATATCCAGTCTTAGAATTGATTTCATTTGCTAGATTAGCATTATACAAATTACTAATTCTAAAACTAAAATAACTTTTAATATCACCCTCACTTTTCTATTCAACCATATTCCCTAAGTTTAGTGATTTGCTGCTTTCATCATATGTCTCTTTTGTAGAATCTTTCCAAATATAAGATCCATAAAATCCTTGTGTTTTTCCACCTAAGTATTCATATCCTTCCAAGTTCACTATTTTTCCGACTTCATATTCCAAATCCTTATCCTTATAACGATTAGTGTCGGAACCACAAAATGCCCATAATTCTTTGAAAAGTATTTTCTCTGCATCTTTATTAGGAATATTCCTCCAAAACACATTTCTATAATTCTCAGGTAATAATTCTGCTATTTTTTTCATTATATATTTTATGGCAAAATCTTCATAATCCTTTTTATCTTGCCCTATTGATCTCTTGGGAAGTTCAAATTGTTTTCCAATATTGATATGAACATTTGCTTATTCCCCCCAGATGTTTCTATACTCAAAATTATATATTGGAACATATAAAGTGTCAAACAGCAATTAACATTATTTATTTATGTCCACCCATACTAGTTCTATAATTACCAAAACATTCATGCTTATTCACGCTTGTCGCAATATCCTTTTTAAGTGCAGCTTTATCTGCACTTTCCCTTATTGAGTTAATTTTTGAAAATTGCATGTCCCTCACAGAATGCCTAAAATTAAGGATTTCTACAAATTCATCTTCTTTAGCCTCAACGTGCCTTGAGAGTACAATAATGATGTCGTAGACAGATATTACCTCTTTGGTGGCAAGATGTATCTTCTAAAATTTACCCCACCTAACATATTCTTAGATAAAATTATGGTATAATATAATAGTAAGTGATACAACAAAAATAAAAATAGGAGGGATTTCTATGGATAACAATAGAGCTTGGGAATATGCTTTAGGAATGATTAAAATAGATGGTTTGAATCCTTCTAAAGAATATTTAGAGCTTGTTGAAAAAGAAAAAAAGGGCGAAATGACTACTGATGATATAAGGAAAGTACTAGATAAAAAATATAGAGCTAAGGATTCTGATTAATATGAAAGATCCATATGTATATCCACATACTGAAATATTGATTAACAAGTTCAATATTAAAGATCAAGATTTATTAAATTCATTAGAGGCAGACTTTACAAGCTCTAGATTAAAAGACCTTATACTTTATGGCATACCAGGTGATTTTAATCTTGAACATCTATTAAAATTTCATTATACAATATTTCAAGATGTTTATAATTGGGCTGGTCAAATAAGAACCATAAATATGGAAAAACCTGAACCTGTTTTAGGTGGTATATCTATTGAATATTCAGCAATTGAAAACATTGAATCTGTTCTAATATCTATATTATCTAAAATGAAACATATTCAATGGAATAAATTAGATGTCAAACAAAAGGCAGTAGTCTTTTCACGATATATGGCTGATTTATGGAAGGTGCATCCATTTCGTGAAGGCAATACTAGAACTATTGTTACCTTTTGCTGCTATTATGCTGAAAAAGAAGGCTTCCCACTTGATACTGATTTATTAAAAGATAATTCTGATTATGTAAGAAACGCATTAGTAGCTGCATCAGCTACATTTCATGATATAGGGGATAAATCTAACTTAAAATATCTTGCTACAATAATAGAGGATGCTATGGAAAGAGGTAAAAACATTTAAATCCTATTTTGATTGTTAAATCTAAATAGGATTTTTTATTTCTACTGGTATCTGTAATGGATTTAGATTTAACCTTAACCCTATGAACATGATATCCCCAATTTCTTTCAACATAATAAAAAATTGCCCTAGCATTAATACCAGGGCAATTTTTTATTATTCTCCTTTAACTATATCTATTGAAGCACTAGCACCAATTCTTGATGCTCCGGCATCTACCATAGCCTTTGCCTTTTTATAATCTCTAATGCCGCCAGAGGCTTTTATTTTAAGTCTATCTCCTACAACTTCCTTCATTAATTTAACATCTTCTACAGTAGCACCACCAGTGCTAAATCCTGTAGAGGTTTTTACATAATCTGCTCCAGCTTCTTCTGATAATTTACAAGCCATAATCTTTTCTTCTTCTGTTAAAAGACAAGTTTCTATGATTACCTTTACTAGTGCTTTATCCTTGGCTGCATTTACTACAGCTTTTATATCTTCTTTTACTAAATCATAGTCTTTATTTTTTAAAGCTCCAATATTTATAACCATATCTACTTCATCTGCACCATTTTTTATGGCATCTTCTGCCTCAAATGCTTTTACTTCACTGGTATTTGCACCTAGTGGGAAACCTATAACAGTGGCTACTTTTACATTGGAATCCTTTAATAAGCTATTTGCAAGTTTTACATAATAGGGATTGACACATACTGCTGCAAATCTGTATTCTTTAGCTTCTCCACATAATTTCCTAATAGCACCCTCTATAGCATCAGCCTTTAATAAAGTATGGTCTATCATACTTCCTATATCCATTTTTTTCACTCCTTTATTTAATTAATTCTACTAAATCTCCATTTTTAACGCCTGCTGCATTTCCTTCTTCAATATCTACATGCATTTCTAAAAAGAAATTATCTGCAACTCTAATTAATACATTTTCAAATACTAAACTACGCATTCCCTCAGTTTTTGCTTTAACTATATCTTTGTCTTTAACCCCAAATTTTTCTCCATCAGAAGTATGCATATGTATATGCCTAGCTGCTACTATTACTCCATCTTCTAATTCCACTTCTCCTTTAGGGCCTACAATTTTAGCTCCTGGTGTATTTTTTACATCTCCAGAGTTTCTAACAATTGGCTCCACACCTAATTTAAAAGCATCTGATATGGATACTTCTATTTGAGTTCTGCCTCTTATAGGTCCTAAAACTCTAACTCCTTTTAAAGTCCCTTTTGGCCCTGCAATATCTACTCTTTCATCACAAGCATATTGGCCAGGTTGAGATAAATCTTTAATAGGTGTTAGTTCATAGCCTTCGCCAAAAAGTATATCTAAATCCTCCTGTCCTAAATGTATATGTTTATTAGATAATGCAATTGGTAATTTGTTTTCCATATTAATTCCTCCTCTTTTATTCTACTAATTTATTATATAAGTTTAGAATTTAAAAATCAAATATTACCCACTAGATAATTTAAGTCCTTATAGAAATCTGGATAGGATACATTTACAATTTCACTTCCATTAATAAAACTTTTGCCTTCTGCCCTTAAAGCTGCAATAGATAATGCCATGGCAATCCTATGGTCTCCATAGGAATTAAGTTCTTCAGCTCTTAATTCTTTTACCCCATTAATAATCATTCCATCAGATAATTCCTTTATTTCTACTCCCATTTTCCTAAGTTCTAAAGCCATAGCCTTTATTCTATCAGTTTCCTTATATCTTAATTCTTCAGCATCCCTTATTGTAGTCTCTCCCTCTGCTAAGGCAGCTAATACTGCTACAATTGGCAATTCATCTATTAATCTTCCTACTATATCCCCTTCTATTACACAGCCCTTTAAAGGAGAATATTTTATTTCTATATCTCCAATAGGCTCATTATTTACTGTTCTTTTATTATATACTTTAATATTCCCACCCATTTTATCTAAAATTTCTAAAATCCCACTTCTAGTAGGATTAATACCCACATTTTTAATTATTATATTGGAATTTTCTACTAAAGTAGCAGCTGCTATCAAAAATGCAGCAGAAGATATATCCCCAGGGATAAATAATTCTTTTCCAATTAAATTTTGTGTTTCATTTATAATAATATCATTTCCATTTTTCGATACCTTTTGTCCAAAATAATTTAACATCCTTTCCGTATGATCTCTGGTACTTTTATTTTCAATTGTTTTAGTTTCTCCACTGGCATATAGTGATGCCAATAGTATACTAGATTTTACTTGGGCACTGGCAATTGGTAATTCATATATAATACCATTTAAAACCTCTGTTGGTTCAATTGTTAAGGGTGGATATTCTCCATCTCTCCCTATTATATTGGCACCCATTTTACCTAAAGGGAATATTATTCTTTTCATAGGTCTATTCATTAAGGAACTATCCCCTATTAAAGACGTGGGAAAATTTTGTCCTACTAAAATTCCAGATAAAAGTCTCATGGTAGTACCTGAATTGCCACAATTTAAAGGGCTAATTGGCTTTTTAAATCCATATAAACCTGCTCCTTGAATAATAAGCCTATTATTCTTTTTTTCTATATTAACTCCCATTTGTCTAAAGCAATCTATAGTATTTAATACATCTTCAGACAATAATATATTTTCTATAATAGTTTCACCTTTTGCCAAAGCACCACAAATAACAGCTCTATGGGAAATGGATTTGTCCGCTGGGATAGTTATTTCTCCTTTTAATCCCTTATTACATTTTTCTATAAACAAAGCCCCTCCCCCTTTAAACTATTTATAATTAAATTTTTATCTATATTGTTAAAAATATTAACCTTGCCCCTATCAACAGGCAATACCATAGTGATTTCTTTTGAAATATTCTTCTTATCATTTTCCATTATTTCTAATAAGTCCTCTATTTCATCTTCATCAAATTTTATGGGTTTAATTATGGAAATTAAGGTATTATATATTTCATTATAATAATTCTTATCTATTAATCCTAAAGATTTAGCCATATAGGATTCATAAAGCATACCTAATATTACTGCCTCCCCATGATTAAATCTAGAAAAGCCATAGTATGCCTCTATACTATGGCCAATTGTATGACCAAAATTTAATATTTTTCTAAGACTCAAATCTTTTTTATCCTGGGCTACTATTTTTTCTTTTATGGAGACGGATTTTTTAATTATAAAATCCAAAGTGTTTATATCTTTATTATATATTTTATCTAAACTTTCCCTTGTGTATTGGAATAATTCATAATCCTCAATTAAACCATATTTAAATATTTCCCCTAAGCCAGAGGTAATTTCTCTTTTAGGAAGCGTAGATAGAAAATAAGTATCTATAAAGGTTTTTTCAGGAAAATAAAAAGAACCTATAATATTTTTATATCCTCCATAATCTACTCCAACTTTCCCCCCAATGGAACTATCTACTTGGGATAGTAGAGTAGTTGGAATTTGCACATATTTTAGGCCTCTTTTATAGCTAGAGGCTACGAAGCCAGCAATATCTCCAACTACTCCACCTCCAAATGCTACAATTAAAGTGTTTCTATCTATATTTTTATCTAATAAATCATCATATATGGAAAACACAGTATTCATATTTTTGTTTTCCTCTCCTGTTTCTATAACAAAAACAGAAAAGGCCCTATTTCCTATGGTGTTTTTCAAATAGTTTATATATAGTTTATAAACTATTTTATCAGTGATTATATATAATTTATCTATATTATTTATATTTAAATATTCCTTCAATTCCTCCAAAGCCTTGTAATTTATCCTGATATTCAAATTTCTCACCTGTTTTCTAAAATTTTCATATAGTTTTTATAATTAGCCTTAATTTCTTCCATACTATCTCCACCAAATTTTATTAAAATTTCCTTCATAAGTATATACGCTAATACAGATTCTGCCACTATACTAGCTGATGGAACTGCACACACATCGGATCTTTCAAATTGTGCTACTGTACTTTCTTTACTTTTTAAATCTACGGTTTTTAAGGGTTTTTTTAGTGTAGGAATAGGCTTCATCATAGCCTTGAATACTATATCCTCCCCATTGGATATACCTCCTTCAATCCCCCCTGCATTATTAGTTTTTCTATAAAATCCATTATTATAATATATTTCATCGTGAAAATTTGAACCTAGTGTCCCTGCACCACTAAATCCTAAACCAATTTCTATAGCTTTTATCCCAGGAATACTGAGTATTCCTCCAGCAATCTTTCCATCTAGTTTTCTATCCCAATGGGCATGGCTACCTAATCCTACAGGGATATTAACCCCTATTACTTCCATTACACCACCTAGTGTATCTCCCATGGATTTTGCCTTTTCTATTTCCCCTATCATTAGAGCTTCCGTATCTTTATCTAATACCCTTAGCGGAGACTTGTCCACTTCTTCCAAATTTTTAATTTTCCCACTATAATAGCCTATCTTAGATTTAACATTTCCTATTTGAATAATATGACTATATATTTCTATTTTAAATTCCCTTAGAAATAACTTGCACATTCCCCCTAGGGCAACTCTCATGGCAGTTTCCCTAGCACTGGCTCTTTCTAAAATATTTCTGGCACCTTTTTGATTGTATTTTAATGTTCCTGGTAAATCGGCATGGCCTGGCCGTGGTTTTGTAATTTCTACTAAATCTATATTTTTGCCTCTATTAGTAAGTTCAATACTAATGGGATTGCCAGTAGTATATCCTTGATTTACTCCCGATAAAATTTTAATTTGATCCTTTTCTATATTCATTCTATTGGATCTGCCATAGCCTTTTTGTCTTCTTTCTAATTCATTATTTATATAAGCTTCATCCATATATAATCCTTGAGGAAATCCCTCGATTATTCCCATTAGGCTTTCCCCATGGGATTCCCCCGCAGTTAAAAATCTTAGCATATAATCACCTCGTATAATTCATGATGCCTTTATTTTGAATAAAAGTCTGTATTTGTTTTTAAAAATACCACTAATTTATTTAATCCCAATACAAGCCCTATAAAAATCAATACTACCCCACTTATTCTGTAATATTGTGTAAAAGAAGTATAAGGTGAGATTAAGTATAAAATAAATCCTAGTAAGCTAAATCTATATATTTTCTTTTTATTATTCCTTTTAAAATCTTCTACTAATCCAGTCCTTTTATTTTTATAATTAGATAGAATTAATTCCTGAACTTCTTCCTGAGTTGGGTATTTCCCTAATTCCTTTAAAATTTCTTTCATAAACTTAAAATCTATTAGGATATAATCAAATTTCTCCTTTAAATCTTCATGAAAATAAGAATTGGAAATTATAATTCCATATTCTAATCCTTCATTTATCATAGCCAGATGATAATTTCTAATATCCTTTTCTGTAATGATATTTTCTATAGAGGATTTAAAACATTTTATCCCATACTTTTCTCCATTTATTTCTCCCATAAAATCTATATATTCATCTATCTCAGACAAATTAGTATTATAATATTTTTCCAAAAGTTCCTTTATATATAATAAATACTCTGGATTATTTAATTTTTCAATTCCATTTAATATTTCTTCATCACTTAAATTTTCATTAATTTTAGCCACTTCCTTAGTTCTTTTCCTCCTAGCTAAAACAAAAAATATAAATATACTAATTAAGATTAGAATACTAGTTAAAACAATAGATATTACTATATTTTTAGTACTATTAAAAGTAGTTATAATAAAAAATCCTCCCAATACAAATATGATAAATATCCAATCTAATATACTAGCCCTTGCAGTTTTTCCTTTATTAATTGTTTTATTATAATAATTATTTAGTATTAGCTTTTCTTTAATTTGATTAAATAAGGTTTCCACCATTCTCCTCTTTCCTTTTCATTATAATATAAATAGCTATTTGTATTATAGCCAAGGATAAGGAAAATAATAACACTATTCTTTTAAATATGGAAATAAAGAATTCCTCTGGAAGCATTTGAATTAACAAATCTGTCTCTGGGTCTAATAACCATAAATCATTGTCAAAAAATATCAAATGAAAATAGGTAAAATATTTATTAAAATCCAATAATGTAAATAAAAATAATGAAATCATTAAGCCCCACCATATAAACATTCCTTTGAAAAGGCCTTTTTCTATTTGCCATCTTTTATTTTTTATAGAAATAAATAAAGCTACAATAAATATTATTAAGGATAAATATTTTATAATATACCCTTTTTTAAAAAGTTCCTTTACATCTTTCATATGTTCTATTTCCAAAGGGTTAAAATATGGGCTTAATACCTCTTCATCTCCTTTATCCTTTAAATATACAAATAAATCTTCAGTGATAGTATCTAATTCTTCTAAACTTCTATTGGATATAGAATCTACCTGATTTTCTTCATAGGATTTCATATAAAAATTTTTATTAAATGTGTTTATTTCAGTTATTTTTAAAAATAGATATAAGGGCATAAATATTAAAATTAAAGTAAGTACGGTTTTCCTCATTTCCATCCCCCTTCCATTTAAATATAATATAGCACATACCGAAATAAAAAACGACCAAAATTTGGTCGCTATCCCATGGCTTTTTCTAATCTATCTAAATATTTAATTGGAAACATCCTAAGTAACTCTTTATATTGTTCTACAGTTAAACCCTGTACTGTAGTATATATTTCTATTTTTTCATCTACATCTGCCCCATTAAATTTTTCTTTTATTTCTTCAAAATTTTGATTCATATTATCTTCACTCCTTTTTATCTATTTATTTTTATTATGTTTAGATTTTATCCTTTTATACTATAAAGAGGCTAGAATTAAATTTAATTCTAGCCTCTTTATAGTATAATTATTTACTACAATTCTAAATCATCGGGGATTTCCCATGAATGGTAGATCTCTTGAACATCATCGCTATCTTCTAGAGCTTCTATTAGTTTTACCATATTTTTTATATCATTTTCATCTGTAAGTTCTGTTGTGTTTTGCGGTATAAAACCTATTTCTGCCATTTGAAATTCATAGTCTTGTTCACTTATGGAATCCCTTATATTGTCAAAATCACCAGGGTTCGTTGTAATTTCGTAAGCATATTCATCTGAATCAAAGTCCTCAGCTCCTAAATCTATGGCTAATAACATCAATTCATCTTCATCTATATTATCATTTCTTTCTATAGCAAGTAGGCCTTTTCTATCAAACATAAAGGATACACAGCCTGTTTGGCCTAAATTACCTCCAAATTTATCAAAGGCATGTCTAACATCAGAAGCCGTTCTATTTCTATTATCTGTTAAACAATCCACAAATACAGCTACGCCACCTGGCCCATAGCCTTCATAAGTAATTTCCTCATAGTTTTCTGCACCTAATTCTCCAGTCCCTTTTTTAATAGCCCTTTCTATATTGTCATTAGGCATATTTACAGCCTTAGCTTTTTCTACTGCTGCTTTTAAGGATGGATTGTACTCCATATCTCCTCCACCTTCTTTTGCAGCCACCATAATATATCTTGCTAATTTTGTAAACTCTTTACCTTTTTTTGCATCTTCTTTACCTTTTTTATTTTTAATATTATTCCATTTAGAATGTCCTGACATGAAAATACCTCCTGAATATTTTTATTTTTTATAATTTGGGATAAAAATTGGTGGGAAATTTCTTTTATGTTCGCTTTTCCTATTCATTTCTTTTATTTTTTCAATAATTTCCTCTTCACCATTTTTATTTAAAATATAATTGTCTAATGTATCATAATTAAAACCCATTTCATCCTCATCTGTTTGCCCTTCCCATAATCCTGCAGTGGGAGCCTTTTCTATTATTATATCTGGAATATTTAAATATTTGGCCATTTGTCTAATTTCCTTCTTTACAAAATATGCTATAGGTAATAAATCTACACTACTATCTCCATGTTTTGTAAAATACCCAATGGTAAATTCTGATTTATTACTTCCTCCCAATACCAAATAATTATAAGTCCCAGCGTAGTAATATAATGTGGTCATTCTAAGTCTAGGTTTTATATTTGCCTTTGTTAGTTCATTTGTAGATTTAATGCTTACTGATTCAATAAAATTATCATAAATAGAAGTTAAGTCTACCTTTTCAGTTTTAAGCCCTAAACTATCTGCCACTAATAAAGCATGTTCTTCATCTATTGGATTTGAATGGCAAGGCATTATTATCCCAAGTGAAGTATCTGGAAAAGCTAATTTAGAAATACCTGCCACTACAGCAGAATCTATACCTCCACTTAATCCAAAAACCACACCTTCTCCCCCAGCCTCATTTACTTTATCTCTAAGCCAAACTACAAGTTCATCCACAACAAATTCAATATTCTCCATAATGCTACCTCCATAAAAACCTATTTAAGTATATATTATCTCATTTTGGTGAAATTAATGATTAGTAATAATGAGCACTTTTATTAATTATTATATCACAAAGAGGGATGGTATGGATACTATAGATTTAAAACTAATTGCCATTGGATTCATAACGGGGATTGTTAACGGCTTATTTGGCTCTGGAGGAGGAACTATAATTGTCCCTGCCTTAGTATTTTTAGTTAAAATGGAAGATTTTAAAGCCCATGCTACTGCTATTTCTATAATACTACCTTTATCTATAATAAGTACTATTATTTATTTGAAATCTAATCTTATCAATTTTAATATTGTATATATAATAGCAATAGGTGGAATAATAGGAAGCTTCATTGGCGCCAAACTCTTAAAAAAAATACCAAATATAATTCTTAGAAAAATTTTTGGCATAATAATTATTATAACAGCCATAAGGATGATAATAGGATGAAATTATTTTTTATAGGTTTGTTTTCAGGGATAATTAGTGGTATGGGAATAGGCGGTGGCACTATACTTATTCCCTCCTTAGTATTTTTTGCAGGATTAAATCAAAAACAAGCACAAGGAATAAATTTAATGGTGTTTATACCAGTAGCAATTATTGCATTAATAGTTCATTTTAAGGAAAAAAACATCGAAACCAAATTTGCCAAATGGTTAATTCTAGGTGGTGTTTTTGGAGCCATAGTAGGTTCTCTATTTGCAATGAAAATAAATCCCAATTCTCTAAGGAAATATTTTGGAATATTTCTTTTATTTATAGGGATTTATGAATTATTTAAATAATTTATTATTTTTCATAGGTAGATGCCTTTCTTCTATATATTCTACAATCCCTTCCCCACTGGTTAAATCTACTATGGTTCTTGTAAAATTATCTACCTCTGAAAATTTTATATAGACATATATATTTACTGCATCATCATAAACAATATCATCCACTATAAATCCATTTGTTATTAAGTAGTTTTCTATCATACCATATAGAGTATAATTTATCCTTATTTTTAGTCTATGATGTAATGTTTTTTCTATTATTAAACCTGCTTCTAGTCCAATTTTAGCCCCCTTGGTATAGGCTCTAATAAGCCCTCCCCCTCCAAGTTTAATTCCACCAAAATATCTGGTAACTACTACTACCACATTTCTTAGATCTTCCTTTTTTATTACTTCTAATGCAGGTATTCCTGCAGTTCCTGAAGGTTCTCCATCATCACTAAATCTTTGAATATTGCTATTTTCCCCAACAACATAGGCATATACATTGTGACTTGCATCTCTATGTTTAGTTTTGATTTTTTCTATAAAATCTAAGGCCTCTTCCTCTGTATTAATGGGCATTGCATAGCCTATAAATCTAGATTTATTAATTATTATCTCATTTTCACCATATTTATGTATAGTTTTATAAATATTGTTCATATTTTTCCCCTTTCTTTAATCTATATTATAACATAAAAAAGCAGGCCAATTATTCATAATGCCGTGGTGTCAAATTGGCCTGCCTATTTTGTAAATATTATTTAAGCATATATTTCATCTATTTCAAATTCTTTAAATTCCATATACTTTTTATAAGAGAGACTAACTAAAGATTTATCTTGATTATAACTAATCATATTAATTGCATCGTCTATAGGATAAAAGCCACCGTCTTTAAAACCTTCCTTTTCATTTACTAAATAATTCTCACCTAATGCCTCCATTACATACCATATGATTTTATTATAAACTTCTTGTTTTCTAGTTAAAGAAAAAAATTCGTAACTAGTCTCACCAGCAGTAGAAACAATTTTGGCATCTACGCCTGTTTCATACTTTACACGACTTGTAGCCGTGTCCGTTGGCAAAGAAGAATTACGAATTTTCCCCTTAGGAAGTACCCATTCATCTTTTTCATTTTTTAAAATAAAAACCTTATCCCCGTAAAAAACCACACCACCTGCACAATTTCTTACAATCACTAGAACCAGCCTCCTTTATATTCTTATTAATAATATACCCAAAATTAGATTATTATTCAATCATTTTTAAAAGATAAATTCTAAATATCTTTTATAATCAATTTCATTAATATTAAGACTTAGTACTGTGCCATCATACCCATATTTAATATTATCTACATTATAATTATCTAAAAAATAATTTACTAAATCTTGCTTATCATAAGGTATTTTTAAATTTACCTCTTTAAAATTTTGTGGCAAATTTTCCTCTATCATAAATAATAATTTATCTAAATTAGTAGAGTTTTTACTAGAGATAAATATCTTTTTATCTACATATCTATTATCATATACTAGTTTGTCAATCTCTACTTTATCTATTTTATTAAATACAGTAATAATAGGCTTGTCTATTACTTCTAATTCTTCTAATATTTTGTAAGTAGTTTTAATTTGAATATCCAAATCTTTATTAGATGTATCTACTACATGTAATAATAAATCTGCATATTGTACTTCTTCTAAGGTGCCCTTAAATGCCTCTACCAAATGAGTTGGAAGTTTACTTACAAATCCAACAGTATCAGTTATTAAAAAGTTTTGTCCATTAGGTAATTCTGCCTTTCTTAAAGAGGTATCTAAAGTTGCAAATAACATATCATATACAAAAACTTTTTTATTTTCATTAAAGTCTTCACTTTGTTCTATTAATTTATTTAATAGTGTAGATTTTCCTGCATTAGTGTATCCCACTAAAGCTACAATAGGGAGATTTGAATCTTCTCTTCTTTTCCTTTTAGTGGCTCTAGCTTTTTCTACGTCCTTTAGGGCCTTTTCAATATTATTTATTTCCCTTAAAATATGTCTTCTATCAGTTTCTAGTTTTTGTTCCCCAGGTCCCCGTGTTCCAATGCCACCACCTTCTCTAGATAGATAATCTCTAAATCCAATCAATCGTGGTAGTCTATATTTTAATTGGGCTAATTTTACTTGTAGTTTCCCCTCCTTAGAACTTGCCCTATTAGCAAAAATATCTAATATTAAATTGGTTCTATCTACTATTTTTCTATCTATAATCTTTTCCAAGTTTCTAAGCTGGGCACCAGATAATTCATCATTAAATACAACTAATTCTATATCTAATTCTTCGCAATAATTTTTAATTTCAAGAGCTTTTCCCTTACCTATAAAATAAGCAGGGTCTATGAAAGACCTTCTTTGGATAACTTTAGATATAGTTTCTCCACCAGCTGCATAGACTAATTCCTCTAATTCATCCATAGAATTGTCTATATCAATGGTATCTGTTGCCAGCTCAACCCCTACAACTAATGTCCTTTCCCTATTTTTATCCTTTTCTATCAATATACCACCCTTTCAATTAAAGAATATTCTTAAATCTATTATACCATTTTTTTTCACTTTTATCTAATTATATTTAATAATTTGTCTCCTGGTACATTTACATATCGTTCTGGTACATCTCCCACAATAATTGTCTCTGCAATAGGGATATTAGTAGTAATTCTTAGACTTTCTGTAACTAGTGGAACTATCATTTTTATATCTGTATTTACGATTATATAAATTCTATGTCTAGTTTGGTTTATCCCTGCCGATTCAAATTCTGTGGCAAAGTCTACAGATACTGCACCTTGAGGAACTATTTGAACACTAATACTTGGTAGTGTTATAATTTGAGTATCAAATGCATTGCTTAGAGGCACCTTAATTTTACTTTTAGACATTTTTTCCAATTGTTCTTGGACTTCTAAAGCTACTTCTGCTGCAATACTATTCATTAATATGGTATTAGCCTGCATTAAAACTACTTTTCCCTCATTGTCATATTTTACAAAAATAAGATCATTATAATTTATATCCCTTTTTATTTTTATTCTTATGGTATCATTTATGGTCTGAGTAGTTATAGATCTTGCTCTTATTTCAGATATAGCTATAACTGTAGGTTTAATATTTTTATCTATAAACTTATACATGCATAAAAGTAATAAGATTAGGGCTATAATCCATAGTATAGACTTTTTCCTTCTATTAACATAAAATTTATATTTCACTATTTATCCCTCCTAATATATAATATATGTATAAAATATTAATTAAGATATTTTAAAGTAAATTAAATACCTATTATTAACATTACTATCTTTGTATGATATAATAAATTTGTTTACTACCTTTTTCTTAAATAAGGAGGTATTTTGATGTCAGAAAATCAGAGAAATAAAACAGAAAATAAACAAAAAGATAAGGTAAAAAAGAAAAAAAGTAAAAAGGGATTGAAAATCTTTTTATTAATAATACTTATGTTAGTGGTTATTGCAACAGGGGCCACGATAGGTATTGTGGTGGGAATTGCAAAAGATGCACCAGAAATTGACCCAACTAATATATATTCTTTATTAAGTCAAACTTCTTTTATAGTGGATCAAGATGGCAATCCCATAGAGAAAGTTCAAAATAGGGAATCTGAATACAGAACTATAGTAAGTTTAGATAAAATCCCTCAGCATTTACAAGATGCATTTATTGCCATAGAGGATGAAAGATTTGAATCCCATATTGGGGTAGACCCAAGGGGGATTATGAGTGCTCTATGGGATAATATTAAGGCTGGACATACCGTAAGAGGTGCTAGTACTATAACGCAGCAATTAGCAAGAAATCTTTATTTAAATGATGACGTAAAATTAGATAGAAAAATTAAAGAGGCCTATTTGGCATTGCAAATAGAAAAGGCCCTAACAAAAGATCAAATTTTAGAGGCTTATTTAAACAGAATATCCTTAGGGCAAGGTGCCTATGGAGTGCAAGAAGCTGCACAGACCTATTTTTCAAAGGATGTGGAGGATTTAACTCTTGGGGAGTCTGCAGCTTTTGCCTCAATAGTAAAATCTCCTTCTAAATATGCACCCTATCACACACTAAGGCCTGAAAACTTTGATAGTAAGAAACATACTGAAGTAGGTCGTGTTGATATTTTAGGAGAACAGTATATTGCAGTTTTTAATCCAGAGGCAGCAAAACGTGAAAAAATTGTATTGGCGAAAATGCTAGAGTTAGGTAAAATTACCCAAGAGGAATATGAAGCTGCACTAGCTGAAGATCTTCAATCTAGTTTGAAGCCAGGGCAGAAAAAGGTGGGGGATATTTCCTCTTATTTTAATGATTATATAAAAGTACAAGTAATTGAAACCTTAATGGATGAATTAGGTTATTCTAGGGAAGAGGCAGAAAAAGAACTGTATACTGGTGGGCTCAGAATATATTCCACTATGGATTTAAGTTTACAAAAAGAATTAGAAGATGTATACAATAATTTTACTGAAGTTCTATTGACAAATCCTGAAAAAATCAAAGGCCCTGCCTTTATTACTTGGAGATTGAACAATGAGGGCAATATTATTGATGATAAAAAGAAAATATTATTTTATAAAAAAGAAAATTTATTAGATGAAAATTATAATCTTATAGTGGAACAAGGTAGTTTTGAATTGTCAGATGGGGGCCTTATATTAAATAATAAAAAGCTTACACCTTATCAAAACAATTTAGATATAGTAGATTATTATACTATTGATGAAAAGAAAAATTTAGTTACCCATAGAGTTGGTAATTTAGCATTACCAGAAAATGATTTTAATATTACTGAGGATAAAAACATAGTAATATCTAATAATTTCCTAAAAAATAATCCAGATTTTTATTCTATTAGTGAAGAGGGAAATTTAATTATAAATGAAAAATATTTTTATAGGCATGAGGATGGTATAGTACAACCCCAATCTGCTGCAGTAATAATGGATTATAGAACTGGAGAAATTAAAGCATTAGTTGGGGGTAGAGATGTGGAAGGGGCTCGTATATTAAATCGTGCTACTTCTTCACCTAGACAACCTGGTTCTGTTATTAAGCCATTATCTGTCTATTTACCTGCATTGGACAATGGCTTTACAGCAGCAAGCCCTATTGATGATATTCCATTTTATAATCACAATGGAGAATTATGGCCTTCTAATTGGTATACAGGATATAAAGGAATTTATACTTTAAGAAAATCTGTAGAACAATCAGTAAATGTCAATTCAGTTAGGATGTTGGAATCCATTGGGGTTAAAACTTCTACAGAATATTTGTCTAGAATGGGTATAATAAACAAAGATAATCCATCTAAGGATAATTTTGTTTCAGCAGCAGAAAATGGAGCTAATAATGATGAAAATTTGGCTGCATTAGGATTAGGTGGAATGACAAAGGGTATTACACCTTTGGAAGTAACCGCAGCCTTTGGTTCTATTGCAAATGGTGGAAATTATATACAACCTATTTCCTTTAATAAAATCTTAGACAAAGATGGAAATGTATTATTGGATATTAAACCTAAGACAAATACAGTAGTTCCCAAGGAAGTAGCCTTTATAATGTCGGATATTTTAAGAACCACTGTATCAAATGGAATTGCAGGTAGGGCACAGATTCCAAATATGCCTACAGCTGGTAAAACTGGTACTACTCAAGGTAAATCTGATGCTTGGTTTGCTGGGTATTCTCCATATTATGTATCAGCCCTTTGGATTGGTAATGATACCCCTCAAATAAAGTTAAACCAAGGTAGTTCCATGGCAGCCCAATTGTGGAAAATAATTATGACCAGAGTTCACGAAGATCTAGAGGCAAAACAATTTGAAAAACCAGACGGTTTAACTACAGTTTCTGTTTGTTCCAAATCTGGAAAGCTACCTACAGAATTATGTAGCCAGGATCCACGTGGAAGTACTATTGTATCTGAAATATTTGTACAAGGGACTCAGCCTACAGAATTTTGTGACACCCATGTGGAATTACAAATAGATACAGAAACAGGTAAGATTGCTAACGAATTTTGTCCAGAAGATAATATTGAGACTAGGGTTTTTATAAAAAGAGAACCACCTTATAATCCTTCTGAACACAATGGTATAGCACCTGAAGACTATCAATATACTGCTCCAACAGAAGTATGTGAAGAACACAATGAAGATACCATAATCGATAATAATGAAGAAGAAGGAGATGGAGAAGGAGAAGGGGAAGAAGGAGATGGAGAAGATATTGATATAGATTCGCCACCAATAGATAGTGAAAATGAAAATAGTGATAACGGTGAAAATGATGAAAATAATGAAGAAGACAATAATAGTGATGATTAAAACAAAATAACTACCTTTAAAGGTAGTTATTTTGTTTTTGGTTCTGAAACTATGGACATAATATAACCAAATAATATTGCTGATGCTATCCCCGCTCCTGTGGCTTCGATTCCACCAGAAAAAGCACCTATTACTCCTTTCGATTTGGCAGCTTCAATAGCACCTTTACTTAATGCATATCCAAATCCCGATATGGGAACTGTGGCTCCTGCCTCTCCAAACTTTACTAAAGGTTCGTATAATCCTATAGCACCTAAAAATACTCCTGAAGTCAAAAATATGACTAAAATATGAGCTGGAGTTAATTTAGTTGTATCCAATATAATCTGTCCTATTACACATATTAATCCACCTACTACAAATGCCTTTAAATAATCCATATAATCCCTCCTAATTTTATAAATTATCTATAGTTACTGCATGGGCAATTCCTGGGATAGATTCCCCCTGTAGTGTTATAATTGGCGAATGTAATGCACCAGTTGCTATTAATAATACTCTATTTAAATTTTTCTTTAGCATTTCTTTATAGATATATCCATTAAAAACTACAGCAGCACATCCACATCCAGAACCTCCCGCGTGGGTATCTTGTTCTCCCCTATCAAATATTTTTATACCACAGTCTGAATAATTATTAGAAAGATCAAATCCCTCTTTTTTCAGCAAATCCAGTAGTATTTTTTTACCTACAAATCCTAAGTCCCCAGTAATAATTAAATCATAATCTCCTGGTGTATATCCTGTATCCTTAAAATGTTGACTTATAGTATCTATAGCAGCAGGTGCCATAGCCCCCCCCATATTATTTGCATCTTTAATACCTAAATCTAATATTTTCCCAGTAGTTATATAAGTAATATAAGGACCTTTCCCAGTAGAAGATAATACTGTAGCCCCAGCACCTGTAACAGTCCATTGAGAAGAAAATTTTCTCTGACTTCCATATTCAAGTGGAAATCTAAATTGTCTTTCTGCAGATGAAAAATGGCTAGATGTAGCACATACTACTTTATCTGCAAATCCTCCATCTATTGTCATAGCTCCAAGACTTAAGGATTCTGTCATAGTAGAACAGGCACCATATAATCCAAAGTATGGAATTTCCAATTGCCTAGCTGTATAGGAGGAGCTTATAATTTGATTTAATAAATCTCCCGAAAATAAAAATTCTATATCTTTAGGGGATAAATTAGCATTAGTAATGGCTAATTTAATAGCTTCCTCCTGAAGTTTAGCCTCAGATTTTTCATAAGATTCTTGACCCCATAGATCATCTTCTAAAATCATATCAAAATAATTTTTTAAAGGCCCATCTCCTTCCTTTGGTCCTACTATGGTGGCAGTTCCAATAATAGAAACTGGATTTAATAGTTTTACAGTCTGGGAGCCTATTCGTTTTATAGCCATAATATCACCTTCCTTTTGTAAATATTAAATATAATATACCAACTATAATTGAAGAACCAACGCCATAGACTAGTACAGGCCCTGCTATGCTAAACATTCTAGCAGCTACTCCGAAAATATATCCTTCTTTTTTAAATTCCATAGCTGGTGATACTATGGAATTTGCAAAACCCGTAATGGGCACAGCTGCCCCTGCCCCACCAACTTTACTAACTTTATCATAAACCCCTATTCCAGTTAAAAAGGCCCCGATAAAAATTAATATAATAGAAGTACCTGCAGCTACTGCTTTTTCATCTAATCCAAATTTAAATAATTTATTTCTAATTATTTGTCCTATTACACAAATTGTCCCTCCGATTAAAAAGGCATATAATATATTTTTAAAATATGTAGGTTTAGGCACTTTTTGATCCGCATATTTTTGATATTCTTTTTTATTCATCTTATCCATATAATCACTCCCCTAAGATTTTAAAAAAACTAAGAAATAAAATAAAGAACCAAATACTTTTCCTAATATCAATGCTGCTATAACATAAGTTAACTCATGCTTTATCTTAAATTTCTTTGCAAAAACTGGTATTACATTTAGAACTTCTGCTAAAGCTGATGTAAATAGTCCTAAAAAAATACCAGATAATAAGCCTATTAAAATTATTATAAATTTATTTAGGCCAAAATTAATATCTCCATAGCATAAAACAGAACCTAAAACAGCTCCCCCAACCATGCAATACTCATAAAGGGCTATATTATCCCATGTTTCTGTAACCTGTGCAATTCTTGCCACAAATTTAAGTAATGTAAAAAATGCAGCAATAGCACTCCCAACAGTAATTCCTCCAGCAATCCCAATTAATATTATTAATATGATTTTCAAGGATTCACCACCATTATGATTTATCTTTTTGCTTTAGCTCATGAAGTATATTATCCTCTATATCCTTATCATATAGATATAGTTCCAATTCCATTGGTCCAGGCTCTTGTTTTCTTCTTTGACTAAAACTAAAGGTTCGACTAAAAAACGCATACATACCTATACCAATTCCTAAAGAAAAGGATATATTTAAACTTAGAGGGTTCTTCTTCTTTTCCCCAGTTATTATAAGAAACATTTTTTCTAATGTGCCTTTCATATTCACATCTTCATAAAAATAAATAATGGCCATTGCTGCACCTAAAAATAATATTATAGAAACAAAGACTATTTTTAATACATTAAATAATTGATTAAAATGTTCTTTCCCTTTTATTTCTAATAATACATCTGGACCACCTATAATATTTAAGTCTATGTTTTCCACTGAATCTAATACTTTAGTTGTAATTTCATTTCCAGATATATAATCATAGCTTTCTTTATCCTGGCCATTATAGACTCTAGTATCCTCTACCTTTTTTTTAATGTTTTCATTATTACAATAAACTTCCCCTAAATCTTTTACATATACATGGGTATTTAAGCCTACAGAATATTTGGTTTCCAGATTTATATACACTTGTTCATTATTAATTATTATCACCTCGTTAATGAATTGTTAACATATCTAGCTTTCTTTGGTGCTTCTTGATTTATGCCTAATTCTCCAAAGTAAATAAACCCAATTAATATCACTATGGATAGAATTAGTATTACAATTATACTTTTTTTAATTTTTGTATTTATAATCATATAATCACCCCAATCAATATTTATTATGCCATTATACAAAAATTTAATGCAAAAAAACAAGGCATGATTTCATGCCTCAGCTAATTTGCTTTTTATTTCTTCAATTATCCTTTTTTCTATACGCGATACCTGTACTTGAGATATACCTAATAATTTTGCCACTTCTACCTGGGTTTTATCCTTAAAATATCTCAATATTATAATTTGCCTATCTCTTTCCTTTAAGTGGGATAATGCTTCCTTTAAAACAATATTATCTATAATCTCGTCTTCCTGTTCTTCATCTAAACTTATTTTATCTATAATTCGAAGAGGATTACTATCCTCCTGATGTACTACATCATATAGATAATCAGGTTGATAGGAGGATTCTAATGCCATTACAATTTCTTCTCTGTCTATTTGTAATTCATCGGCAATTTCTTGGATAGTAGGCTCTCTTCCAAATGATTTGGACAAACTTTCCTGTGCATATTTAACTCTATTGGCAGTTTGCTTTAGAGACCTACTTACTTTTAGCATTCCATCATCTCTTAAAAATCTTTTAATTTCTCCTGATATCATAGGTACCGCATAGGTAGAAAATTTTACATCAAAGGAAGTATCAAATTTATCAATTGCCTTTAATAGGCCTATACTCCCTATTTGGAATAAATCTTCCATATCATATCCCCTATTTAAAAACCCCCTTAAAACAGATTTAACTAATCCCATATTATGTTTTACTAACTTTTCCTTTGCAAATTTATCCCCCTCTTGTGCCTGAGCTATTAATTCTAAAGTTTCCTCGTGGGATAATAATTTATAATCCCTATTTTCCTTATCCATAGCACTACTCCTTTACTGTTACGGACTTGAAAGTTTTTACCATTTTAACTTTAGTTCCCTGATTTTCTTGACTCTCTACTTCTAAACTATCCATAAAGGTTTCCATAACCGTAAATCCCATACCAGACCTTTCTAACTCTGGTCTAGAAGTATAAAATGGTTCCATAGCCTTATCTATATCCCTAATGCCTTTACCCCGATCCTCTACAATCACCTCTACTCTATTATCTTCTACTGTAGTTTCTATAATTACGGTTCCTTCTTTATATTCATAACCATGAATAATTGCATTGGTTACAGCCTCAGATACTGCAGTTTTTATATCTGATAATTCTTCAATAGTTGGGTCTAATTGGGATGCAAAAGCAGCCACCACCACCCGTGCAAAGGATTCATTCTTAGATTTTGACGAAAATTCTAATTTCATGTGATTTTTTTCCACAACTTTCCCTCCTTAGGCTTTAATAGCTTTTTCTACTGTAGTATAAATATGAACTATTTCCATTAAACCTGACATTTCTAAGATTCTTTCTACTTTAGAATTAATATTTACAATAGATAGTTTACCATATTGTTCCTTGCAATTTTTATAACGTCCCATTATTAAACCTATACCTGAACTATCCATAAAATTTAAGTTTCCTAAATCTAATACAATGTTTTTTAAATTATTATTGTAGTATTCGCTATCAATTTTTTTTCTGATTTCCTCAGAACTATGATGGTCTAGTTCTCCTTCTAATGTAATAATTAAATTATCATCTAAAACCTCCGTTGATAATCTCAAAATATCCCCTCCCAAATTATTATCATATATAAATTCTACTAAGGATATGATTTTTCCTTCAAAGAAAAACAACTAGTTTTGTTGTAAAAAAGAAAAAAGAGTCTAAAAAGACTCTTTTAATATAATAGTTATATATTTTTACAAGCCAATACTACCTGAGATAATAATATAGAAGTTGTTACACTTCCTACCCCTCCAGGAACTGGAGTTATTTTATCTACTAAAGGTAATAATTCATCATAATCTGCATCTCCACTAAGTTTTCCTTCTTCATCTAAGCTAACCCCTACATCAATTACTATGGAATTTTCATTAAAGTAATTTTTATCAAAGAATTTGGCTTTTCCAAGGGCTACTACTACCACATCAGCATTTTTCGTTATTTCGCTTAAATTTTTAGTTCTAGAGTGGCAAATTGTTACAGTTGCATTTTCCTCAAGTAACATCATAACCAATGGTTTCCCCACTACCATAGACCTATTTACTACTACTACATTTTTTCCTTCTAATGGAATATCATAATATTTAAGTACTTCCATAGCAGCTTTTGGAGTACAAGGTTGGGATCCGCTTAAATCTCCCTCAAATATTTTCTCTAAGTTTATTGGGCTCATACAATCTACATCTTTTAATGGGGATATGGTGTTTTTAATAATTTCTTCATCTATATGTTTTGGCAATGGCCTAAAAATTAATATTCCAGAAATTTTATTATTTAGATTTAGTCCCTCAATTAAATCTACCAATTTCTCTGTAGTAATATTTTTATCTCTTTCAAAAACCTCTGATTCAATTCCTATCTTATCGCAATTTTTGATAATACTTTTTTCATAGGAAATATCTCCTGGGTTTTCTCCTAGCCTAATTATGGCAAGTTTAGGTATTTTGCTTTCCCCTTTTAAACTTTCAATATCCTCCGCCATCTTTTCTTTGATTTTATTTGCTACCACATTTCCCTTTAAAACATCTGCCATTAAAATTCCTCCTTAATTTTTCCTGTATTCCCGTACAATTTGATTATACCAATAGAAGGTAAATAAGTAAAGAAGCCATTAGATTATCTAATAGCTTCTTTATATGAATTATTGAATTATTCTCCTAGCTGCTACAAAACGACTTTTATACCATTCTTGGTCAATTGGAGTTATTATTACTTTTTTTTTGCCAGAAGATGCATGAATCATATTTCCATCACCAATATATAGTCCCGCATGACCTATGCCTTTGCCCCAGGTTCTAAAAAGCACAATATCTCCTGGTACCAATTCAGATTTTTTAACCCCTACACCATCTTTAACTTGATCTTTAGAGGATCTATTTAATTTAATATCTGCATGATTTAAATATAAGGAATAAGTAAGTCCTGAACAATCATAACCATTGGGCCCAGTTCCACCACTTCTATATGGTTTACCTAATTCTTTATAGGCATTTGATACTACCTTATTTACTTTAGAGGTTCTAGATGTTATACCACCAGCCCTAGATGTAGTATGTCTACTATTTCTTAAGCTAATATAATCCCTATTTAACTTAAATTCTCTACCGTCTTCATCAATTATTGCAAACTTACCTTCACTAAAATCCGTAATCATTACTGTTTCCCCTTTTAGCAAAACATAATAGGTATTATCATCACCTTTTATGGTTTTATCTACTTGAGATATGCCTATGGTAATTGTCTTTTCCTCTTCCCCTTCCTCTGAAACTACCGATGTTCTTAAAACTAAATCTTTTGGAATATAAAATTTTTCATAATCCTTCTCTATTATATAATCTCTGTCTCTTTCCCCTAATATATTTACTGATTCCTCTTCCTCAAAAGAGATTTCAGTATTATCTCCTGCCTTGGCCAAATATTCATTAATAAGTATCCCTGTATCCTTAAAGCCTAAAATACCTATTAGGCTAATTATTAGGATACTGACCAGGGGAGATTTCCCCTTTTTAAACAATTTCAACACTCCCTTTATTGGTCTCTGAAACTATTTAATATTATTATAGTATGATATAAGCGTCAAAACTTTTAAATAAAAAAGTCACCTTTTAATGCAC
>DAIMNI010000112.1:0-4111 GCA_036720245.1 Tissierellia bacterium
ATTTGATTCTAAAATCGTATCTAATATAAGAGGATATTCCAAGAAAGATATAGATGTGGATTTATCTAATAGGGAATACGAGATTTTGCTTCTAGTGGCAGAAGGGTTAAATAATAGGGAAATTGCCGAAAAGCTATATTTAAGTGAGGGAACTGTGAGAAATTATATCTCTAATATGTTAGACAAGCTAGAGCTTCGTGATAGGACTCAGTTGGCTATATATTATTATAAAATGAAGTTTGGGGCAGAATAAAATATTAGATTAGGCTAATAGCCTAATCTAATATTTTACATCATACATTCCATGACTATTCATATAATTAAATAATTTTTCTCCATGACCTTGTTCATCCTTTTGTATATGCTGAACAGCCTGACGGACTTTAGGATCTGCTGATTCAAACACTAATGTATCATAAAAACTAGATACATATTTTTCGGTAGATAATAAATCTTCTAATAATAATTGGTCATTTGTATTGCCACTAGGAACTTTAAATGTATTATTATTCTGTGGATTTGTTGCCCCCCCACCATGAGCCATATTTGGCTCCATTCCTTGCAACATTTGATCAATCATATTATGATGATGTTGCTCTTCTTGGGCGATTTCTGTTAGCAAATTTTTAAGTGTTACATCTTGAACCTTACATGCATACCCTTGATACTTTTTTACACATAATTCTTCTTGCTTTTTCCCATCTTCTAATAGCATTCTCTCCTTTTGAGATAATTTTATCTGCAAAATACCACCTCCAATTGTTCTCTATAGTTATACTTTGTAGATAAAAGTTTTTTATTCATTTTTTATAAATATTTAGCTAATTTTTGGGGTATCTATTATATATGATAAAATAAAAGTTAAAAGAGGTGAGCCATATGACCAACAAGAAATCTAATATTCAAAATGAAAACTATAAAAACAATATTGAGATGATTCTTTTGAAAACAGTATACAGTAGTGTTGAATTAAATCTTATTAAAAATTTATTAGATGAAAATGCAATTCCATACATAATGCAAGATTATGGAAGTGGCGGATATATGAGGATTGCTAGTGGGTTTTCAATTTATGGCACAGATATTTTAGTAGAGAAGTCTATGTATGAAAAAGCAAAAACAATTATTGATGAATTCCCTTGGGATGATTAATATAGGGCGTGTTTCAATGAATAATTTGTTTTTAACTGGAAAAATAGGAATAGGAAAATCGATTATTATAAACAAGGTAATAAAAAAAGTTGATTGTTCCATAGGAGGATATATTACTGAAAGGCAAGTGGAAAATAATATAGAAACATTTACTGCAAAAGTATATAAAATATTAGATAGCGAAAAAATAGTATTTGGGGTGCTAAAATATTATGATTGTGAGTTTTTAAATAATATTAAAATAAGAGATAATGTAATGATTATAGACCCCCAAATAAAGGGGACAGTCCCCTTTATTTGAAATCAAATGAAAGGGACTGTCCCTTCCATTTGTATTTGTAATTTATGATAGGAAGGGGAACATATGAAATATAATAAAATTTTAGAAGGAATTTTTCTAAATAGACCTAATAGATTTATTGCAAATGTATTAATAGATGGAAAAGAGGAAATAGTTCATGTGAAAAATACAGGTAGATGTAGGGAATTGCTTATACCTGGCGTTAAAGTAATATTAGAAGATTGTTCCCATAATTTAAATAGAAAAACAAAATATTCCCTTATAGCTGTTTGGAAGAAAAATATGCTAATAAATATGGATTCCCAAATACCTAATGTAGTGGTTTTTGAAGCCCTTAAGAAAAATAAAATTCTAGAATTAAGAGGAAGTACAAATTTAAAAAGGGAAATTACCTATAGAAATTCTAGATTTGATATATATTTTGAATCCGGTGAACAAAAAGGTTTTATTGAGGTAAAAGGCGTAACTTTAGAAAGCAATTCTATTTCCATGTTTCCAGATGCTCCTACAAAACGAGGTGCAAAACATGCCACAGAAATGGTAAAAGCTGTTGAGGAAGGCTATATGGGAATAATATTCTTCCTGGTGCAAATGAAGGGGCCAAAAATATTCAAATTAAATTGGGAAATGGATGAGAATTTTTCTAGGGCAATTAAATTTGCTAGTAAAAATGGAGTGCAGATATTAGCCTATGATTCTATAGTGACGGAAAATAGTATTTATTTAGATAAACCCGTTGAAATAGATTTAAGGTAGATTTTGTATTTTTTCTCTTCCTCATATGAAATTTTAAAAAAGCTACCATAGTCCTTAGCTGGCCTAAGGATGCACTTTTTAATGAAAAAGCATTAAAGGCATTCATAAGTCTTGATATTAATATAAGCTCCGATAGAAATTAGGTTTCAGTCAACTGCTCATTCTATAACGCACTCACCAAATCAGCAAATTCCTTCCCTATAGTGTCTAATTCCCCTATGAATTCTTCATTTTTCCATACAGGTTTAAGTCTTGTGTTAAAATATGGAATAGTTTTTATAACCTGAATACCTAATGCTTCTATGGGACGTTCCATTGCTTCTAGTGTGAAGCCCATATCTTCTTTACTACTACCAGCACATAGTCCAAAGATTAATGCCTTTCTTTTATCACCAAGTCTGCTTGTCCATCCTCCTTTATTACTGAAATCGTAAAAACAAAATAGTCTATCTATAAACGCTTTCATCTCTGCAGTAATATTATAATTATATGTAGGGGAAATAAGAATAAATCCATCTGCTTTCTCTATTAAGGGATATATCTTCTCCATATCATCATGAACCTTACATATTCCATCACTAAAACATTTCCTACACCCTCGACACCCTCTAAATTGGAACTGGGATAAATTAATCTTTTCTACATCTACCTCTTCGCATATTGAATTAACTAATATTTCAGCTATTGTGTCCGTATTCCCTCCTGTTCTAGGACTTCCCATTATAATAAGTATATGTTTTTTCATTCAATTATCCTCCTTCCGTTGTTTTATTGTATTTACTAAAATAATATAAAATAGCTTTACTAATAAACATTTGGATATTACAATTCATATCTCATAACTAGCTCATCTCCATCATCATATTCTGGTTTACGAATAAAACCTAGGTTTTTATATAATTTCTCGGCTATATAATCATCCTCTATATAACATAGTCTTATAGCACTATATTGTTTTTCCTTTTTTATCATTGACATCCATAGTTCCATTGACACTTTACCGTATCCTTGGCCTTGATAATTTTTATCAATCATAAATTGATCTAAAATACAGATAATATCATCCCCGTCTTTAAAGTCCCTTTGCATAATTAATCCAATAGGGTTAGCATCGTTGTATATTGCAAAAACCTTACTATTATCTTTACGATATGCAAATGCTCTAGCTAGTATAGCAACGTTTGAAGCCACAAAATGTTTTTGTTCTTCCTTAACTTCTAAAGCATTAATTTTTCTCCAATTATCGGGGGTAATTTCTTCAAAATGAATTTTTGCTTTTCCATATTTCACTATTATCTACTTCCTTTTATATTATTAACTCATTAATAATTAAACTCATGCTTATCCACTTTTATCTTTTGATTATTAATTTCACCTTGCCGAGGCTTACGTATCTCAATAAGATTTAGCACATCATATCCTCTTTTCTTCAAAAATTTAATTATTTTATCGTTATTTGGATGAATCCAATTATATACCGTATCGCCTCCAAGTTTTTCTGCTAATTTTTCTGCCTTATTAAATAATAATGAAGCTATCCCCCTTCTTCTATACTCTGATAATACATAAAGAGACTCTGCCCAAACAATATCTTCTTCCACCTTACAAACCAAATATCCTACTATTATATTTTCATTATCTTCTGCAATAAATATAGGATATTTATTACCTATATAACCTTTCAATTCTTCCTTTGCCATATCTATATTAAGCTCTTTTTTAATTCCTTTTAGATTCGCCAAATCTACTCTAAAATTTGCAATTAATTCTAAAATAGCTTCTTTATTATTTTCTTGAAAAGTTCGTATATTTACCAAATTACTCACCTCTATATTAACTATTTTTTAAGGCTTATTAGCATAAGTTTTTAAATTTTTAATAGACATAAAAATATAATATCCA
>DAIMNI010000113.1:0-1624 GCA_036720245.1 Tissierellia bacterium
AGTAGATGAATTTTATTCTATGGAATATGATAGACAAAAGTAATAATATGCAATTCATTGGGAGGAATAGTATGGTAAATAATATTTGGTCAGAAAATATACAAGGTATTTTAAACCTTGATTTAAGTAGAGAAATAAGATTTAGAGATGATAGAAAAGATTTATTTTTGGACATACTTGGACTTAAAAAAGGAATGACTGTAGCTGATGTTGGCTGCGGCCCTGGTGCAATAACTAGGAAATTATCTAGTTGGCTAGGAAATGAAACTAAAATAATAGGCATAGATAGAGATACAACATTCATAAATTATGCTAAAGAAAAAGCAAGAAAGCAAGATATGTACAATATAAGCTATTTAGAAGGGGATGCACTAAAGCTCCCATTAGAAGATAATTTAGTAGATGCTTGTATATCCCATACTGTAATAGAGCATATTCCAAATAAGGAATTCTTATTGGAACAAAAAAGAGTTTGCAAATCAAAGGGACGAGTTTCAGTAATGTATGCTAGGCCAGATAAATATATTAAAACTGAACCTAAGTTATTACCAAAACAAAGTGAACGTGAAATGGAACTTTTGGACAAGCTATTCAAAGGAATAGATGAAATTCACAAAAAATATAATGTAGGGAAATACTGGCCTGATTCTGTTGAATTACCAAGGCTATTTAATGAACTTGATTTTAAAGATATTCAAATTGATGCAATTGCTATTCCCATAGCTATCGACGATAGTAGAAATAATTATGATGAAAAATTAGCGATAATAGCAGCAGAAAAAAAGCAACTATTGGAAGTTATAGATATAGTACTACAGCAGAACAAAAATCAATTATTAAATAAAGAAGAAAAAGAATTAAAGCAATTGATTGTAGAAAGATTTAATGCTAGGGTGAAATTATTAGAAGAAGAGAAATACATTTGGGATTATACTATTGAGTTATTGCAAATAGTATCAGGTATGGTTGTTTAGGATAATGAATAGAATGAGTATGAATCATGGAGATTTATTCTTTAAAGGAGAAGACTTGTAAAAGAGAGGTTTTTGAAGAATGAAAATAATAGTAACTGAGGGAGCAATTATTAGGGATAAGTTTGATAGAATATTGCTCCAGAAAAGGTCAGATTATGGCAACTAGGGTCTTCCTAGTAATAAAACCATTCAGATTGGAAATTTTAATAAAAAATTATGGGGGAGTTATATGCTGAAATTAAGTGGAAAAAATATATATCTTGCAACACTTGAAAGAGAACATTGTAAAAAGATATGGGATGATTTTGAATATGATTTTGGGGCAGTGACTGAGCCTTTAAATATTGGACATTCTCATGAAAAGGCAGACAAGTGGTTTGATGAAATTCAAGATGTTCAGGGAAATAAACATATTCGTTTGGGAGTGTTTTTGCCTGATGGAACTGTAATAGGGGATGTTGCACTTCAAGATATTGAGTGGGAAAATCGTTCTTGTACTATTGGATTAGGTATTTCAAAAATTAAAGATCGTTGTAGGGGATATGGAACGGAAGCTATAAAGTTAATTTTAGAATATGGTTTTAATAACATTGGTTTAGAACGAATTTCTGCAAGCACCTTAGAACAAAACAAGGCAACACAATGTGTAT
>DAIMNI010000113.1:1634-4106 GCA_036720245.1 Tissierellia bacterium
GGTTTTACATTAGAAGGTATAGAAAGAAAAGCTGTATATTTTGCAGGGAGAAGATGGGACAGGCTAAACTATGCTATATTGAGGGAAGAATTTAATGAAAAACATAATTGCTAAAAGGAGAACTATATGAAAAGATTTATGATTGGTCAATTTGGTAAATTTGATGTAAATAAGCAAAATAGAGATTTTAGGGATTATTTTTTTGGCATTGAGGCTACCCAAATGGAATCCCTATTGCATTTTGCTTCATTATCCAAAGCCAGTTATATTAGATGATAATGTAGATTGGTCATCATGGAGGTTTTATGATGATACTGAATATTATTATGAATCAGAAATATCATATGAGTATTTTGAAGAGAAAAGTAGAAATTTTTTTAAGATATTGTCTAAGCAAGGCAAGAAATATAAGTTTACTCCAGTATTAGAATTGGATGGATTGAATAGGTATATATATGGTACAGATTTGCTTGAAAATCTACTAGATGAATATCCAAATATTAAACTATGTCTTGATTTTGGTAGAATACATATACAGGAATGTATATATGATAATTTTATAATTTTGCCAAGAACACCCACGACTTCAGTCATGGGTGTTCTTGGCAAAGGTTTAAAATGATTTGAATTTTTTGTCATTAAACACTTGTTCCTTAGACTGATATAAGGTATAATATAATTAAATAATACTAGCCTAGGGAGGTGAAATCAGTGGCAAAACAAACAAAATCTAAGAAAACTAAAAAGGCTAAAAAACCACTATATGGAACACAAAAACAACAGCTAAATAAATTAACTAAAAAAGAATATAAGGCATTAAAACAAATGTGTTTTCTATGTAAGAATATGTATAATGTAGGCCTTTACAATGTAAGACAACATTTCTTTAATGAAAAGAAATATCTTAGTTACAATTCTAATTATCATCTATCAAAAGGAAATGAAAACTATAAAATGTTAAACAGTAATGTAGCTCAGCAAATATTAATGGAAGTAGACGGGGCTATGGGATCATTTTTTGAATTAATTAAACTTGCAAAGTTTGGTGAATATAATTATAAAGATATAAAGCTACCAAAGTATCTAGAAAAGGATGGCTTTTTTACTATTATCATAGGTCAAATAAGAATAAAACCTGATGGAACATTAGATATACCTATGTCCCCAAAATTCAAAAGGGAATATGGAAAAGTTAGCATAAAGGTTCCAAGAAACCTTAGGGATAAAAAAATTAAAGAAATAAGGATAATTCCTAAATACAATGCTAGGTACTTTGAAATTCAGTATTCATATGAAATACCTGAATCAAAGTTAGAATTAAATAAAAATAATGTACTAGCAATAGATTTAGGAATAGACAATCTATGTACCTGTACTACAAATCTTGGGGGTAGTTTCATAATAGATGGAAAAAGATTAAAATCCATTAATCAATGGGCCAATAAACAAAATAGTAAATTGCAAAGTATAAAAGATAAAAGAGGCATTAAAGGAACCACCAGAAAACAATGTAAACTTTGGATAAAAAGAAACAATCAAGTAAATGACTACATAAATAAAACCTGCTCCTATATAATAAAATACTGTATAGCTAATGATATAGGAAATATAGTCATAGGATATAATCCTACAATACAAAAAGATTCTAATATGGGGAAGAAGAACAATCAAAATTTTGTAAATATACCTCTAGGGGATATAATCTTTAAATTAGAATATTTAAGTAAAAGAAACAATATAAATTTTATAAAACAAGAAGAAAGCTATACTAGTAAATCTGATTTTCTAGCAAATGATCCTTTACCAATAATAAATCCAGACAATCCTAAAAAATATACATTCAGTGGGAAAAGAATATCCAGAGGACAATATAAATCCAGCACAGGAATAATAATAAATGCAGATGTAAATGGAAGTTTAAATATACTAAGGAAATCTAACATAATAGACGTATCACATATCCAAAAGGATCCAAGTATATTAAAAGAGCCAATAAGAATTAAAATAGCATAAAAAGTAAACTGATAGACTATTAAGTCTTACAGTGTAGGGGTGAATTGGACACGCCCTGTTGTTTACAACTTTTACAACTGAATCCCACAATTTTAATCGTGGGAGGTTCAAGAATGCAGCGTAATCAACAAAGGATTAACGCATTGTGGTGAGTGTTCAGAAATTCCTTGCGAGAAGTTTTGGAAAAATAAAAATCCTAAATTGATAGAAGAAGAGCATAAAAAAATAGTAGAAAAAAGGGTTATTTTATTAAAAGGGGAAACCTATAGAATATAGAATTATAACTGCCAATTTTGTGGAAGGAGTTTTTAAAATGACTTTATTGAGAGAATCAGAGGTTCTTATAGATATTATCGAAAATAGCTTTCATTTAATGAAAGTTGTAGAAGTATTACATAGGTTTAAAATCGAAGATTGTTATATTGGAGCAGGTGCTGTTGTACAAACTGTATGGAACAC
>DAIMNI010000114.1:0-4017 GCA_036720245.1 Tissierellia bacterium
CAAATTATAGCAATGGTGCATGATTATCAAAATTATTACAAATCAGATATTCTAAGGGATTATCAGAAAAAATCACCTACTCCTGAAAAAGAATTAACCGATTATCCATTCTATACAGTAGGTATGACAAAAGAGGCTTGGGATCATATTAGTGAAATCGCCGGGACAGAATTGAAATACCTACCATCAATTTTCTTTATGAATGATGAAGGGGAACTCATTAAATATATCCAAGGTGGAGAAACTGAAGACGAAGAGGAAGATGAGGATGAAGATCCTGTTCCTTACAATTATATTGAAATTTACGAAGAAATTATGAAAGAATTAAAAGTAGAAAAATAAAATTATTATGCGGCAGTGGGATGATTCCTACTGCCGCATAATAATTTTATCTCATATCTAGTACCTTCTAGGTAGGCCTTGTCAAATATTATGGAAGGAAGACAGGTGAAACGTCCCCATGTCTTCTAAAAAGTACGCCATAAAATTTATAAGTTTTGATTAGTCTTATTTCCCGTATCAATAATAATCTTTTCGCATTTTTCGCAGTAAAAAGATTCTATATTGCCATTTGCAAATGGGTCCGTTAGCTTGATACCCTTTGGAAACCATTGTAGTAGTGGCCCTTTATCTTTTCCTCCTGGAATCCATTTTAAAGAATATCTATCTTGATTAATAAAACCTAATTTCATTTTTGCACCACAGTATGGACATATACCTATATCTTCCATATGACTACCCCCTAATCCATAAATAATTCTTGTTGCACATAAATCTAAATAAATATACCTAAGAATAGTATACTATTTAAAGTATTTAATGGAAAGCTTTAGTATAAAGGCCACGCATTGTTGAAATAAGAAGACAGATGAAATGCCTCCATATCTTCCCCATGTCTTCTAAGCTGCTACTTTCCCTAAAGAATATAAACTATAGAAAAATTCTTTTTTCTCCATTAATTCCTCAAAACTACCTGTTTCAATTATTTCTCCACTTTCCAAAACTACAATTTTATCATATTTTTTTAATAGCTCAGGATTAAGTTTATGAGTTACTACAAAGCTTGTTAGCCCTTCAATATTTAATAGAGAATTTTCTATTTCATAGGAAGTTTCTGCATCTAAAGAAGCGGTTGCCTCATCTAATAGGATAATAGGAGTGTTCTTAATCAAAGCTCTGGCAATGGAAACCCTTTGTTTTTCTCCACCAGATAAATTAGAGCCATTTTCCCCTACACTGGAGTTCTTGCCATTAGGAAGAGAATCTATTAAAGATTTAAGCCCAGAATTTAAAATGGCCTTATCTATTTCTTCATCTGAATAATCCCCATATAGTGCTATATTGGATCCTATATTATCGTCAAACATAAAGACATTTTGTTGTATAATGGACATCATCTTATATATAGAAGATAATTTTATATCTTCACTATTCATTCCATCAATCAATATTTCCCCATTATAATTATCGTAATATCTTAAAATTAATCTTAGTAGTGTAGATTTTCCACTACCAGATCTACCCACAATAGCTACTTTTTCACCTTTGCCTATGTGCAAATCTATACCTTTTAATATTTTCCTTTCTTCATTATAAGAAAAAGAAAGATTATTTATTTCAATTGATTTATCAAAACTATCTTTAACAATTCCAGTATCCTCACCATTATTTTCTTCAATTATAGATTCTAATTTTTTGTTTATAGGTTTAATTCCTTTTATATTATTTAATATTATTCAATAATTACGTATTGGGCTTACTATATAGTTCATAAGCTGTATTGAGGCAAGCATGCCTCCTGTAGTAAACTTACCTTGTAATGTAAGGTAAATTCCTAGGGTCATAGGAACAAAAAACATCATTTCTCCAAAAAATTCGGAAATAGAATTAATAGTAGCCTCCATTTTGCCAGAATTATATTTTTGAATTTCTACATTATTATTAGATTGTTGAAAATCATCTTTAATTTTTTCCTCAATATCAAAACTTTTAATTATATCAAATCCTGAGAACATATCTTTTACTTTTATAGTAAAAGAGCTTAAACTATTTGAATATTTTTGTTTCCTTATTCCCATTTCTTTTTGAAATATCATGGGAATGAGAATGGGTATGAAACCTATTATAAATACTGTGATGGCAATATATATATTTAATTTAAATATAGAATAAGTTCCCAATACAAATAGGGATATATATTGGAAACTGTCTAAAACATTGGTAAAATAATCTTTTTCAATTAAATTTGTATCATTATTGATAATAGATATATAGTCAGCACTATTTGTAGAATTAAAAGCATAGGTATCTTTTGATAAAATGCTATCGAATATATCTTCTTTTAATGAGGACATAGAAGATTTAATAAATAGTCTTCTAAAAATTTTAATTAAATATGAAACTATTATTTGAATTGTTATAAGACCTATATAAATATACACAACCCTTTTAAATTTTAACATATCTCCACTAACACTAATGTCTACAATATCCCCAAATAAGAAGGCAAGATATATTTCTATAATTGAATAGGCCATAGGCAACAATAAATTAAAGAAGAAAAGAAATTTTGATTTAAATAAATATTTTTTCAAATTAATCCCCCCAAACTTAATATTTTAAACAATATTTCATTAGAGTTTTATTTAAGAGTTCCCTATAATAGATTTATAAATTTAGATCTTTCTCAATAAACTTAATGGCCTCCTTTAAGGTGTCTTTATTTAAAGAATAATAGGTTTTGTTTTCACGTCTGTCTACATTAATGAGTTGGGAATTAGTTAAAATATTGGCATGATAAGATATAGTTGCAGCAGTAATCCCTAAATTATCGGCTATTTCTTGTCCATATTTTTCACCCTCAGAAAGCAATTTTAAAAATTGATACTTGCTTTTATCTGACAAGTTTTTAAAGATAAGTATATTTTTATCTAAAGCTTCTTCTCTATAAGCATTATTAATTACCTTGTCTACATTTACACCTAGAAGCATATAATTTTCTTTTTTACTTTTGATTATAGTTTGAGATATACTATATTGATTAAATATAGATGGAAATATGTATAAGACTTCTATATTTTCCATATCCAAATAATTATAAATAGGAATATCTATATTAATTCCTTTTGTATTTATCTCTTTTTCTATATAATTAGAGAAATTTTCTACTTCTATTTTATATTTTTCATATATTAGTTCAAATTTAGGTATATAATTTTCAATTAATTTGATGAAATCTCTTTTATATTCATTAGCATTTTTTATATAATATAGGACATTCCATTTATCCTCATTACTAAAATTTTGCTGATTTAAGTAATTAATAAGTCTGCCCTCATCTTTTATAAGTTCTTCTATTTTTTCTGAATTTTTAACTTCCACCCAAGGTTTGCCAAAATATTCAATATTTAAAATTAAATCTTTTTTTAAATCCTTTTCTTCAATATTTTTTATATATTCTACATATTTATCTATAGTATTATATTGCCAAATTTTTTCCCTAGATTGGAAGGGGATATATAAAGGTGGATTTGGCATGAAAAAGCGTTTATATTCATCTGCATTTGGCTCAACTACCTCTCTTACTTCTTTAAGCATTTGTTTATATTTTTCATTATATGGCAGATAATACATATCTAAATCCTTTAAATAATAATCATAATTAAAAGCAAAAAATAAACTAGCAGTTAAATCATAAACTTTTCCTGGTTTTTTATCAAAATAAATTTTCATACAAGCACTTCCTTTCATTATTATAAAACTATACATTTAGTAAATATCTAATATCTAAATAAAAAAATAAATACATTACAATATTCATCTAACATTATATTAGATATTAACTTAATATTATTATATATCATTGGCTAAATATGTCAATTAATATTTTTTATATGATTAATAAGACATGGCTAATAAGACAAGTGAAACGTCCCCATGTCTTCATGTCTTAAAATATTAAGCTTGACCAAAAGGATAAATTAGGATATTCTCAATTTAAATAAAGAAAAAGCAAAT
>DAIMNI010000024.1:0-13099 GCA_036720245.1 Tissierellia bacterium
ATGGGTCAAGAGTATCTGCATACCAACCGGAATAGTAAATATCATATCCTTCCTGCAATTCATTAGCTCTAAGGGTCTTATCCTTAGGAGGAACCTTATACTGGCAGTTTATACCTATTGCCTCTAAATCCTCCTTTACTAATTTCAAAATAGGATTAGGTTCTTTTCCAGAAAGTATTATTAAAGGCCTATTTAAATTTATTTTCTCATCTTGAATTATTTTCCTTGCTTTTAAAGGATTATATTCATAGCCCTTTATATGATGATTTGGCACTAAATTAGCTGGTATTATAGATTTAGCCTCCACTGCAAGGCCACCATAAATTTCATCTATTATTCTCTTCTTATTTATGGCATGGCTTATGGCTTGTCTAATCTTTTTTTGAGTATAGGGCGAGCTAGTATTTTTCATTTTAAAGCCGATATAAAAACTTGCCACTAAATCTATATATTTAATATTTTTAGCCCATTTTTCAGCTTTAAGGATTTCATGTTCCCTTTTATTTTGTATAATATAAAAATCATAATCGCCATGGATAAAATTATCTAAGGCATTTTCATCTTTAGCATTTACTTCTACTACATCGCAATAAGCTCTGCCACCAAGATAATTGTCATAGGCTATTAATTTATATTTATTATCCTTATAAGTATCTATAATATATGGGCCACATCCTACAAAGTTTCCCTTTTTAACTTCCTCCATATCCATTATAGCACAGCAGGCATGAGATAATAATAGTGGAAATCCACTAAATGGGGTTTCAAGTTTAATAGATATTCTATAATCATCCAATACTGTAATTCCTCTAACTTCCCTTTCTAAGCCCTGGATAAATTCCTTTGCTCCATCTATATAGTCTATAAACCAAGTATTAGGTGAATTTAATTCGGGAGATAATAATCTTTCTAAAGAATATTTTACATCTAGGGCGGTAATCCTTTTACCATTGTGAAAAGTAGCATCCCGTTTTAAATTAAAAACCCAAGTAAGATTATCCTCCTCCACATACCAATTTTTAGCTATAGAAGGTAATACACCACCTGTATCACTAATAGTCAATAATCCCGCATGAAGATTATTTAAAAATCTCATACTTTCCATAATATTTACCATAGCAGGATCCAAACTTTGCACTGAAGAGGAGAGGGCTAATTTTAAGACAATATCCTCCTTTTTCCCATCTATTTGATTATGTTCTAGTATTTTCCCATTCATTTCATTTAAGAGTCCACTCAATTGATTTAATTCATTTATCGAAGCCTTTGTAAATTGAGTGTTCATCATGGCACTTTCTACCATAGCTAAGGCTTTTTCTGAAGAATGTTCCATATCGTTAGCTGAAATCACAATAGATTCTAGACTGCTGGTTTGAACTGTTATGGCCTCTGTAATTTCATTTATGATTTCTATCATATTTTTAATAGCCTTTTCAATTTTTTCAAATGCGGTATTGGATTCTTGCGCCACAGTATAACCTTCATGCACTTTAGTATTGCTATTTTCAATGGCATCTACAGTTGTATTTACATTATTCTGGATATTCTTGATAATATACGATATATGATCTACAGATTCAGCACTTCTATCAGCTAATTTTTTCACCTCATTAGCTACAACTGCAAAGCCCCTACCTGCATCCCCTGCTCTAGCTGCCTCTATACTGGCATTTAAGGACAATAAATTAGTTTGTTTAGCAATATCTCTTATAATATTTAAAATATCTTCTACTTGAGAAACGTTTTCCCTTAAAATATTAATTTCACTTATTACATGAGACATAGATGCATTTATTTCTTCCATGGAGCTAATAGTATTATAGAGAGAACTTTTACCATCATTAACTACTTCTAAGGTTTCATTGGCAGTTCTATAAGAATCGCTAGAACTTGCATGTAGTTCTTCAGCCATAGCTGAATAATAGGATATTTCGTTCACTACAGAATAGATATATTCCATTTGTTCCTCCACCCTATTGGCTATGGACTCTATGGTATTAATTAAATTTTCTACTTGATTACTAGAATCGTCTATTTTAATGTCTAAATTATGTAATAGTTTTTCTTCATTTTGTCTAATTTGTGTAGTATAGGATTGCGGCTTGTCCATAGGTTCTTCGAGCTTATTTTCTTGAGGATTAGATTCTTTCTTAAATATATTAAGCATTTTATTTAATCCCATCTCCTTTATGATCATATTAACTATAGTATAGATTAAAAATCTTAGAAATTCAATAGCCTTGGTAAGTCTTTCCAAATTTTAAAGGTGAATTTCCATGTCTTTTGTATAAAAAAGTTATCATAGGAAATAATTAATATTAATAGAAAAAAATAATAGTTGGAGGTAATAAAATGAAATATAAAAGATTAGTATTGGCCTTGTCCTTATTTATAATTACTTTTGTTTACTTAGTACATCCCTATATGGAAAGCAAAAATACCAATAGCTTTAAGGAAAATATAATTAGATTTCATATTAAGGCCAATAGTGATAGGGAAGAGGATCAAGTACTTAAAATTAAAATCCGAGATAAGGTTTTAGAAGAAATGGGAGAGAAATTCAAATATAGTAAATCCACTGAGGAAACTAGAAATATTATAGAAGAAAATTTAGGAGAAATTAAAAGCATAGCAGAAAATATTATTTTAGAAGAGGGAAAAGATTATACAGTAGATATTTCCCTGGGAAATAAAGATTTCCCAACAAGAAAATATGGAAATATTACTTTCCCAGCAGGAGAATATGAAAGCCTAATTGTAAGCATAGGAGAGGGTAAAGGGAAAAATTGGTGGTGTGTAATGTTTCCACCACTATGCTTTGTAGACATAAACCACAGCAATACCACCACAGTAGAAAAAGATTTACAGGAAATCCTCACAGAAGAAGAAATAGAAATCCTCCTTTCTGATAAAAAACCAAATATAGTGCTAAAATCTAAAATAGCAGAAATAGTGGAGAAGACGAAAACTTATTTTGCTCAATTTCTTGCCAAAGATTAGGGAGGCTAATAGCACAGGGGGACAGTCCCTCTGTGCTATCATTATTTCAATAAATTGACAATGGTTTCATATACAAGTTTTGGTGCTACATTAAAGGAATAATCTTTTTCTAATCTTTCGGTAAATTTGTGAGCATCTTTTCCGAAGGGCCCAATATTTACTACGGGTAGATTTAATTCTTGCATCTCTTCAATAGGTAGAATATACTTGCTACCAAATCCAGGCATATTGTTTTTCAATGAATCTATAGCACCCTCTTCCCTAGGAGCTGCTCCATAGCTTAAATCAGAAATATAGGGATAGAACTTTTTAATCTTAACTTCATAATTAGATTCAGTGTTTTCTACTACATGATTTACCGCATCTAATAGTTTTTTCTCTAGTGGGCTACTGCCCTCTACATAAATATGTGGATAATAAGGTGGAGAATAATACACTACCACTACCGGATCTTTATCAGACCACAATTTGTGAATTTTCTCTACTGTTTTTAATGCGAATTCTCTTTCATCTACTTCTGGATTGCCTAATAATTTATTATTTAAATCTTTGATTAATATTTCTAACTCTTCAGGCTTTTCTTTTTCAACTAAGCTATATAATTCTTCATAGGAAATAACTCGAGATTTCCAAGGAAGTTTTGCATATGGGAAATTGTTGAATTCACAGTATTTCTTATATTCTTCATTTAAACTATCCACCACTTTTTGAAATGCTAAAGTAGCACCATCTATAAGCCTATCCATCATTTGGTCTGGTGTACTACTATGAGTACCAAAATTGAAATATAAATAACTAGATCTAGCTGTTTGAACTGAGTATTCAGGCTTTAAATCTTGTTGCCTCAATGATATAGGTGGAACAGTAAACTTACCCTCTGCTTCATCACAATACTTAGTGTTAAAATCCATTTCCTCAACTATGGCAGAAGATATATGATTAGGGTCTATTCCCCTAAAAGGGTCTCCACCATGGGCTTCTGAACCTACAATATAGAAAGAAGGCATTAATTTACCTACAGTTCCTAAATAGACATATCTAGTATTATCTCCCTCAAATCTAGGAGCGCTATAATCTGTATCTATTAATGCTAGATAATCAAAGCCTTCATTTTCTTTTAATCTAATTAGCTCAGATACTACAGAAAGCATACCGGCAGAATTACCTTCTTCATCACATACAGCAGCAAAGACTAAATTTCCTTCAAAATTTTCCACATTATTGGATATATCTTCAATTATAGTCATTAAAGTAGCTACTCCACATTTCATATCGAAAATGCCCCTACCAAATAAATATTCACCAGATTCTAAATCCTTGAGTGCATCTTCAGGCAAGGTAATATCCTTTAATTTCTCTATCAATTCCAGTGGATTAGTAGCATATTCCTTTAAATTGCCATAATCAGAAATACCCACAGTATCTGTATGGCCAATTAATACTAAAGTCTTATTACTAAGGCCTTTTTTTCCCTTTATCATAGCTAATACAGATTTTCTTTTCAAAGGATCTTTTATTGCACCTACATATTTTACCATTCCGGGATTTTGTTTAAAGTATTCCATTTCCATAAATTTTTCATATACTTTTTTTGAAATATTATTTTCTCCTTTGGTTCCTACAACACTACGGGTTTCTGCTAATTCTAGTGTGAGTCTTTCAATTTTTTTGTTTAAATTTTTATTCATTTTTGAACCTCCTAGGACGATAATAAATTTATATTATTAATAACTGTATATTATCAAATAAAATTACTATAAGTCAAAAATAATAAATTAAAAATTTTTTCAAAGCTATTGTTGGTAAATTCAACCAACAATAGCTTTTTTTATTTCTTTGCATAATATTTGTATTATTACAAAAAATATAGAAACTAACAAATATGAGAGGAGGCAAATTTTTGAAAAAATTCACCATCATCACTATGATATTTGTTTTAGCTTTTCTATCTATATTTTTGTTTTATGAACCAAAAAGCAAATTTGGAGAAACTACAAATAGATACAATATGTTTGCACCACAAATACTGTATTGGGGCACCCAAGGTCAGGATGTTAAAAATGTACAATGGCAATTAGTAAAATGGAAATATTTAATTGGAGCAGTAGACGGAGTATATGGCGCAGAAACCTATAGGGCAGTAAGGAGGTTTCAAGCCAAACATGGCCTAAGAGTAGATGGAATTGTAGGACCAGAAACAGCAGCGGCTTTGGGGGTTAATCTAAAAGGCACCCAGGCACCAGCAGCAGCCCAAGGTATTAGTAGAAAGGGAGATGAATATTTATTGGCCCGTGCTATCCATGGGGAGGCAAGAGGAGAGCCCTATATTGGAAAAGTAGCCGTAGGGGCAGTTATTCTAAATAGAACTAGAAGTCCAAAATTCCCCAACACTGTAGCAGGAGTAATATACCAACCTTTAGCCTTTACTGCAGTAGCTGATGGACAGATCAATCTAAATCCAGGGAAAGATTCTATTAAAGCAGCTAGGGATGCTCTAAATGGTTGGGATCCTACTTATGGCAGTTTATATTATTGGAATCCAGCTACAGCTACTAGTCCATGGATTTGGTCTAGAAGAGTTACATTAAAAATAGGAAAACACTGGTTTGGATTATAGGAGGTGAAAATGTGGAAAATAAGAAATCTTGGATAGCCCCTACCATATTAGGTATAGCACTGGTCTTGGCCTTAGTTTGGGGCTATAATGAATATACTACAAAAAATGAATTAGGAGTAGCGCTAGAAAATAATTATCAAAGGCTGTTTTTCGATGTTAAAAAACATGTGGAAAATGTTCAGGTAAATTTATCTAAGGCAATGGTTTCGGAATCTCGGGATCAAAATGTATTATTGCTCTCCCAAATAATGAATGAGGCCTATTTTGCTCAAGATAAATTGGGACAAATGCCCATAAGTCATGCAGATACTGCTAAAACAGAAAAGTTTTTAAATCAGGCTGCAGATTATAGTTATCATCTAATCCAAACTCATTTAAAAGGGCAGCCCTTAACAAAGGAACAGAAATCCGAATTGGAAAATCTACAAAAAAACTCTGCTAGTTTTAATAATGAATTAGCCAAACTTCAATCCCATTACAAAATTTTTGTCTGCTAACTTCAATCCCAATTAGCAGACAAAAATTTTGTAATGGGCACTTTAACTCAAAGACAAAATAAGAAGGTAAAAGAAGGAAATGAGAAAGTATTTCAAACTAGTATTGCAAGTATAGAAAAGAATATGGCAAAAACTCCAGAATTAATTTACGATGGGCCATTTTCGGATCAGATGATAAACAAAAAGCCAGTAGGATTACCTGGAAACGATGTATCTAAAAAAGAAGCAGAAAATATTGCCATGGATTTTGTAGGTAAAGATAGAGTTCAAGAAATCACTGCCTTTGAAGAGGGAGAGAATGCATCTGATATGAGAATTCCCTCCTATACCTTTAATATTAGACCTAAAAATACTTCCAAAGAATTAGCCATATATATGGGGGTGTCTAAAAAAGGTGGCAAGGTGCTTTGGATGGCAAATTCTAGACCTGTACCTAAGGGCAAACTAAGTACTAAAGAGGCACAGGATAAGGCCTTAAAATATTTAAAGGAAAAAGGCTTTGATAATATGGAAACAAATTATTATTTAAAAAACGATGGTACCATATTATTTAATTTTGTATATAAGGAAAATAATGTAATAGTATATCCAGACCTAGTCAAAGTAAAAGTAGCATTAGACAATGGAGAGGTAGTAGGCTTTGATGCTTCAGGCTACTATTTAAACCATCAAGCTAGAAATATAGAAACCCCACAGATAACAGAAACAGAAGCTAGAGATAAAGTAAAAACAGAGTTTAATATAAATTCCACTAGACTTGCATTAATACCTATTGGAAAAGAAGAAAAACTATGTTATGAATTTAAAGGAAAGCACAACAATGCAGACTTTATAGTCTATATAAATGCACTAGACGGGACAGAAGAACAAATACTACAAATAATCAAAGACGAAAATGGCACACTAACATTTTAGGTGGCAAGGGGACGTTTTGTTTGCCACCTTTTCTTTTGCACTTAAAAAAATAGTTGTAAATTCCCCCAAATATTATAAAATATAATAAAGGGGGAATTTTTTATGGACAATAGATCAATAGGAGTATTTGATTCAGGCATTGGAGGCCTAACTGTACTAAAGGAAATAATAGAACAATTACCAGGAGAAGATATAGTGTATTTTGGAGACACTGCACGAATTCCCTACGGAACTAGATCTAAAGAAACTGTAATCAAATATTTTTTTCAATCCGTAAGATTTTTAATGTCTAAGGATATAAAATTAATAGTGGTAGCTTGTAATACTGCATCAGCTTTAGCCATGGAAGAAGCACAAAAGGTATTTGACATACCAATAATAGGAGTAATAGAACCTGGCTCTAGGGCTGCAGCAGCTATGACTAAAAACTCTACCATTGGAGTAATAGGTACAGAAGGAACTATAAACTCTGGAACATATCAGAGGAAAATAAGAAAAATGCTACCATCAGCAGAAATTATAGGCATAGCCTGCCCACTATTTGTACCTATAGTTGAAGAAGGCTGGGAAAACTCCGATGTAGCCTATATAACTGCACAAAAATATTTATTAGAATTAAAGGAGCACAATATAGATTCTCTAGTATTAGGCTGTACTCATTATCCAGCCCTTAGATATACTCTAAATAAAGTTTTTGAAAATAAAATCACTTTGGTAAATCCAGCCTATGAAACTGCCAAGGCCACTAAAATACTATTAAAAGAACAAAATCTCTTATCAGATAAATTAGAAGGAGGCAAAGCCAATTTCTTCGTATCAGATGATCCAGAAAAATTCAAAAGAATAGGTGGCAATATACTTAGGAAAGAAATAGCATCAGTACAGAAAGTTAATATAGAAAACCTTTAAGGCTTAAGGCATTAGGCCTTAGGCCAATTATGAATTATGAATTTTAAATTGTGAATTAGGGTGGAGGGCAAAATTGTGGTGGGCGACCTTTGGTCGCCTAAAAGACTATAGGGATTCGACCCGGATAATTTAAAATTTACAATTAAAAATTTAAAATTTGCGATAGATATAAGCATCAGTCATGCACTATCACTACATAAATCTGCCTAATTTTAGGCATTTACTGCCGAAATTTAAGCATAAGGGGGGTGTTTTCATGAATGAATTGTTTCTTAGGGAAAATATATTGGAAATCCTAGATTATATAGAAGAAGGTATTCACATTATAGATAAAAATGGAAGGATAATATATTATAACAAATTTGCCCAAAACATAGATGGAATAGAAAGGGACAAGACCACAGGTAGACATTTATTAGAAGTATATCCATCTTTAGACTTTGAAACTTCCACATTATTAACGGTGATGAAAACGGGCAAACCAATACTTAAAAAAGAGCAGACCTTTATTAATTACAAAGGGGAGAAAATCACTACCATAAACTCTTCTATTCCTATAAAATCTAAAAATAAAATAGTTGGTGCTTTAGAAATTTCCAAGGATATTACTCAAGTAAGGGTAATGAGTGAGAAAATCGTGGATTTACAAACTAAATTATATAATAATAGTGTAGAGGGCCAAATAAAAGGGTTAGAAACTGCAAAATACACCTTTTTAGATATAATAGGTGAAAACGAAGAAATGCTAAAATTAAAAAACCTAGCCTTAAAAGCAGCAGAAACGGATACACCAGTATTAATCTATGGAGATACAGGTACTGGGAAGGAATTATTTGTCCATTCCATACATAATTCTAGCAAAAGAAAGTACAAGCCCTTTATATCCCAAAACTGTGCAGCCCTACCAGCAAATCTTCTAGAAGGAATGCTCTTTGGTACAGTTAAAGGAGGCTTCACAGGTGCAGAAGATAGACAAGGCCTATTTGAACTAGCTCATGGAGGCACATTGTTTTTAGATGAAATAAATTCCATGCCTCTAGAATTGCAACCCAAACTACTTAGAGTATTGCAAGATGGCTATATTAGGCCTGTAGGTGGAACTAATATTATACATGTAGATGTAAGAATTATAACTGCCACAAATATTCCACCAGAAGAAGCCATTGAAAATAAATTATTAAGGCAAGACCTCTATTATAGATTAAATGTAATAAACTTTACTATTCCACCATTAAAAGATAGAAGAGATGATATTCCTCTGCTAACTAATCATTTTATTAAAAAATGTAACGAAAAGTTAGGAAAGTCAGTAAAGGGAGTATCTGATGAAGTTATGGAGGTATTTTATGCATATTCCTGGGAGGGAAATGTGCGAGAACTAGAAAATTTAATAGAAGGCATAATGAGTATTTATGATATAGAAATCATAGAATTAGAACACTTACCAAATAAATTTCAGCCTAAGAAAAAATCCCATACTAAATTTTCTCTAAAAGACACCATGGAAGATATAGAAAAAGAATTAATAGAAAAAGCCTTAGACGAAGCAGATTACAATATAAGCTATGCAGCAGAAATATTAAATATCCCACGGCAGACTCTGCAGTATAAGATTGGGAAATATGATTTAAAATAACTTACATTTAGGGGGACTGTCCCCCTTTTTTCAAAGGTCAGGGGACACACCTCTATTTAAGGTAAGGGGAAACACCTCTTGCAAGACGGTCGAACTTTCTGAGGAATGTCCCCATTGTAGATTCGCCCATTTTTGGGCAGGAAAACCCTTGCATTGTTAAAAATTTAACCAGAACCTCTAAATATAGCCAATAAAAATCTCCAAAACTTGGCATAAATATTGCAATTATAATAAGGTCAGGGGACACACCTCTATTTAAGGTAAGGGGACACACCTCATTTAAGGCCAGGGGACACACCTCTTGCAAGACGGTCGAACTTTCTGAGGAATGTCCCCAACGTATGTCGAACTTTTTGAGGAATGTCCCCAACGTATGTCGAACTTTTTGAGGAATGTCCCCATCGGTAGGGAGGACAATGGACAATTGTCCATTGTTAATTGTCAACTGTCAATTAAACAAATAGGGAGGAATGCATTATGAAAAAAGGATGTCCTTATGGTACTCATAGGGTAATAGAGCCAATTGGGGTATTACCTCAACCAGCTTTAAAAATTGATAACGATATGGAAATTTATGATAATGAAATTTTAATTGATGTACAAACTCTAAATATAGACTCAGCTAGTTTTACCCAAATAAGGGAACAAGCTGGTGGAGATGAAGAAGAAATTAAAAAGATAATGAAAGGTATAGTAGAAGAAAGAGGTAAACATCAAAATCCTGTTACAGGTTCTGGTGGAATGTTAATAGGTACAGTGGAAAAAATAGGTTCAGCTTTAGAGGGAAAAACTGATTTAAAAGTTGGGGACAAATTAGCCACTTTAGTATCCCTATCCCTAACACCCCTAAGAATAGATGAATTTTTAGAAATTAGGCAAGATGTAGATCAAGTAGATATTAAAGGGAAAGCTATATTATTTGAATCTGGAATATATGCAGTTTTGCCAGAAGATTTACCAGAAAATTTGGCATTGTCTGTATTAGATGTGGCAGGGGCACCAGCTCAAACAGCAAAGTTGGTAAAACCAGGGGATACTGTGGTAGTTCTAGGTGGAACAGGAAAATCTGGAATGCTATGTCTATATGAAGCTAAAAAACGTGCCGGAGTAACAGGAACAGTAATTTGTGTAGGTTCTAGAGATAAAACCATAGCTAGAACTAAGGAGGCAGGTTTGGCAGATTATTATATTAAAGCAGATGCTACAAATGCAGTGGATTTAATGAACAAAGTAAAAGAGATTACCAATGGGGAAATGGCAGACTTAGTTATCAATACAGTAAATATACCCAATACTGAAATGACTAGCATATTACTTACAAAAGATAGGGGAACAGTGTATTTCTTCAGCATGGCTACTAATTTCACCAAAGCAGCCCTAGGTGCTGAAGGGGTAGGCAAAGACATAACTATGATAATAGGAAATGGCTACACCAAAGACCACGCAGCCATATCATTAGAACTAATGAGGGAATCTGAAGTTTTAAGAGGTATTTTTGAGGAATTGTACGCTTAGGCCTATAAGGCCTATAGGCCAATTGTAAATTGTAAATTATGAATTGTGAATTGTCAATTGTAGGGGTAACTCTTGGGCACCTGTCATTGATGAAGAAACTAAGCGATGAACACGAAATCAAGGAACATGATTTCGGCTCCCTGCTTATTTGAACCGTAGGTTAAGATCTTGGATCCTTTGCTGTCGCTCAGGATGACAATATTGCACTCCAGAATGGCAATATTATGTAATATAATAATTTAATAAGGGAGGTTTTATCATGAGATCTTATAAAGACATTGAAATCTGGAAAGATGTAGCAGATGAAGAGTGGAATGATTGGAAATGGCAGGTTAGGAATAGAATTACTGATGTGGAAACTCTTAAGCAAATTATAAATATAACTGAAAAAGAGGAAAAGGAAATAGACCAGGTTCTAGAAAAATTTAGAATGGGGATTACCCCATATTATGCATCTTTAATGGATCCAGATGATCCAAATTGTCCTATTAGAATGCAAGCAGTACCTACTATAATGGAAACCTATGAAGCACAGGCAGATTTGGAAGATCCATTGGCAGAGGACGAAGATTCACCGGTGCCAGGTTTAACCCATAGATATCCAGATAGAGTACTATTTTTAATTACCGACCAATGCTCCATGTACTGTAGACATTGTACTAGAAGAAGATTTGCAGGGCAACAAGACCAAGGGGCACCAAAGAGTAGAATAGATAGGGCTATAGAATATATTAGGAATACCCCAGAAATTAGAGATGTACTATTATCTGGCGGGGATGCACTATTAGTATCTGATGATAAATTAGAATATATAATAAAAAAATTGAGGGCCATACCCCATGTAGAAATAATCAGAATAGGCACTCGTGCACCAGTAGTTATGCCTATGAGAATTACAGATGATTTAGTAAATATGCTAAAGAAATATCACCCAATATGGCTAAATACTCATTTTAATCATCCAAAAGAAATCACAGAAACATCCATTGAAGCGGCAAATAAAATGGCAGATGCAGGAATTCCATTAGGCAATCAGTCTGTATTACTCCGTGGGGTAAACGATTGTCCCCATATAATGAAGGAATTAGTACAAAAATTAGTAATGATGAGAATTAGACCTTATTATATTTACCAATGTGATTTATCCATGGGAATTGAACATTTTAGAACTAAAGTATCCAAAGGGGTTGAAATAATAGAGGCACTACGTGGCCACACATCTGGCTATGCAATACCTACATTTGTAGTGGACGCACCAGGGGGAGGAGGAAAGATTCCAGTTATGCCACAATATGTAATATCCCAATCCCCATCCAAAGTAGTTCTAAGAAATTACGAAGGAGTAATCACCACTTATACAGAACCACAAATAATAGAAGAACCTTGCAATTGCCCAGTATGCAAAGGGGAAAGAGAAGACCATATGCTAGGAGTAGCAGAATTACTACAGGGAGAAGAAGTAAAATTTATGGCACCAAGTGGTTTAGAGAGAAAGAATAGGAATATAAAAGAGACAGCTTTTAATGCTTAAAAGACAAACGCCAGGGACAGTCCCCAATGTTTGATTTCAAATATAAGGGACAGGTCAGGAGCACTGAAAAAGTTTAAAATGTCATCCTGAACGCTTTTTCTGTCATCCTGAACGCAGGCTCTGTCATCCTGAACGTAGTGAAGGATCTCGACTTTCTATTGTTTAAAGATCCTTCGCTTCAGCTCAGGATGACAACATAGTTTCAGCTCAGAATGACAGAGAAGGTACTTTATCAGATCATTATGCGCCAGGGAGAACCGTCCCCGCTGGCGCAAATGGAGGTAATAAATGTTACTAAAATATATCAAAGACCAATACAAAATAATATCCATAGTAGGTATGGCCAAAAATTCAGGGAAAACTGTGGCATTGAATCAATTAATAGCTGAGACAATGGAAGAAAATATCACCATTGGCTTAATTTCCACTGGACGAGATGGAGAAGCTGAAGATATAGGCAGCAAAACAGAATCAATGTG
>DAIMNI010000024.1:13109-27864 GCA_036720245.1 Tissierellia bacterium
GAAAAGCCTAAAATATTTGCAGAAGAGGGTACTTATTTTGCCACTACTACAGAATTATTATCTCTATCGGAGGCTACTGTAGAAATAATAGAAATTACAGATTATAGAACAGCACTAGGAGAAATTCTAATTGGAAAGGTTAAAGACAGTGGATATATTCAAATAGCAGGTCCGCAGTCCCTTAATCAAATTAAAGAATTATCCCAAAAGATATTAAATCTTGGCGCAGAAATGGTTATTATAGATGGGGCTATAGATAGGCGAACAGCAGCAGCCCCATCTATAGCTGATGCCACTATATTATCCACAGGGGCAGTTTTAAGTCGAGATATAAATAGAGTAATAGAAGAAACCATTCATATAGTAAATTTATTTAATCTAAACGTAGTAGAAGAGGCAAGAGAAATCATTAGTGAATATATGGGAAAAGACCAGATAGCCATAATAGACAAGGAGCACATCCCCCATCCTATTAATATTAAAACAGCAATAAACTGTGGAGATATAATAGGAGAGAATATAGATAAAAACTCTAAATACTTAATCATTCCAGGTTCATTAGTTAAATCCACAGTGGAAAATATAATTGCCACCAATAAAAACTACAAAAACATAGACATAGTAGTTAAAGACGGAACCAAAATTTTTATCCCCCCAAAGGATTGGTTAAGATTTATGAGGTATGGGGTGAATATCAAAGTACTAAATCCAATAAATTTAATTGCCATAACTTTAAATCCCTATTCACCCCAAGGTTATTATTTTGAGCCAGATATTTTATTAGAAAAAACTAGATATTTTATTAAAGATATTCCCGTAATAGATGTAATGCTAGGTGGTGATTAATATGGAATTTTTAGATGCACCTACAAAAAAATCTTTAGAAATACAATATATATTAAATAAAATCAATATCTTAAGTCCCTATGGAAAAATATATAAAGATAAAATAAGGCCCTATATTCCTGGAGAAGAAGAAGCCTTAAAAGAGGAATTAGGAAAAGTAGAAATCTACATGGAATATGCCCAAAATAAGGAATTCACCAGAAATATAAATAATATTCTATCCCATACAAAGGATTTAAGGCAATCTATAAGAAAAGCTAAATCTCAGGGCATACTTACAGAAGTGGAATTATTTGAAATAAAACAATTCTTATTTTTAATAAGGGAATTAGACAATACACTAAAAAAGCATAATATCCCCCTTTGGGAAGATATGAAAATTTCTCCCATAAAGAAATTAGAAAAGCTATTAGACCCAGAGAATACGGAAATTGCTACTTTTTATATATATGATTCCTATTCAGAGGATTTAAATAAAATCAGACAAGATAAAAGGGAAGTAGAAAAAAGCATTAAAAGGGAAAAAAGATATTTAAAAGAAAAACTAGAATTAGAATTAAATATAAAATTAAGGCCTGATAATACTATAATAATTTCTAAGACAGATGAAAATGCCCTTAAAAAACTAGAAAATCATTCAAATTTAAACTATATATCAGAAACCTATATGAATATTAAATACTCTTTAAAACCTTCAAATGAAATAAATTTGTTGGAAAGACAATTATTGAGACTAAAAGAAAAAGAAGAAAGAGAAGAATTAAAAATACGAGAATATTTATCTAAAAAAATAGGTAAGTATTCCAAAGAAATATTTAAGAATATGGCTAGTATTGGGAAAATAGATTTAATATTGGCTAAAGCTCAATTAGCTTTAGAAATGGGGGCTACAAAACCAGAAATAATCCAAATGCATTTTATAGAAATTCTAGAAGGCCGTCACCCAATAGTAGAAGAAAATCTAAAATCCAAAGGATTGAAATTCACCCCAATTAATATAAATTTAGAAGAAGGAATAAGCTGTATAACTGGGGCCAATATGGGTGGTAAGACAGTTAGTCTAAAGCTTGTGGGGCTACTTACTGCCATGGCCCAATATGGCTTAATGGTACCTGCTAAAAAAATGACATTAGGTTTAAGTCAATTTATTAAAACTTCTATTGGAGATTTGCAATCTACAGATGAAGGTCTATCTACCTTTGGAGGGGAAATTCAATTGATTTCAATGGCAATAGAAAAATCCAATGAAAGAGGTCTAATTCTAATAGATGAATTAGCCAGAGGTACCAATCCAGAAGAGGGATATGCCATATCCAAGGCCATAGTAGAATATTTAAAAAATCAAAAGTCTATAAGTCTAATTACTACCCATTATGATAATATTGGCAATACAAAAGGGGTGGTTCATCTACAGGTTGTGGGATTGTCCAATGTGGATTTCATAAAATTAAAATTAGAGGAAAATCAGGACAAAATGAATATTATCAATCAATATATGGATTATAGATTAAAAATAGTAGATAAAGACACTACTGATGTGCCAAGAGATGCTATAAATATAGCCAAAATCATGGGTTTAAAAGCAGAAATAATAGAAATTGCGGAGAAAAATATAAAGGGAAGGTGATATTTTGAGCAAATTAAATTTGGATCAAAAACTAATAGATAGCTCTAGAAATGCAGCCCAAGCTATTGCTGAGGATATTCAAAATTTTATAGACGAACACACTACCACTGCAACTGAAAGGACAGTGGCAAGGCTCCTTGGCATAGATGGGGTAGATGAAATAGATAAGCCCTTATCAAATGTACTTATAGATAATATTATAGAAGGCGGAGGCCTAGAACAAGGTGCAGCCTATTGGATAGGAAATGCTATGATTCACACAGGAGATAATCCTCAAACCATAGCTGAAAAGATATCTAGAGGAGAAATAGACATCACCCGTCTACCAGCAGGAAATATAGAAGAAATACAGGAAAAAATTGATGAAATAGCCATAGAAATTGTAGAGAAAATCAAGGCAAATAGAAATAGAAGAAATGAATTAATAGCCAATTTAGGTGAAGGGAAGCGACCCTATATATATGTAATAGTAGCTACAGGAAATATTTACGAAGACATAGTTCAAGCCAAAGCTGCAGCTCGCCAAGGGGCAGATGTAATTGCAGTTATTAGGACCACAGGCCAATCCCTATTAGATTATGTACCCTATGGTGCCACTACAGAGGGTTTTGGAGGTACTTATGCTACTCAGGAAAACTTCAAAATAATGAGGGCCGCCCTAGACGAAGTAGGGGAAGAAGTAGGCCGCTATATTAGATTATGTAATTATTGTTCAGGACTTTGTATGCCAGAAATAGCCGCCATGGGTGCTTTAGAAAGATTAGATATGATGCTAAATGATGCACTATATGGAATACTATTTAGGGATATTAATATGCAAAGAACTCTAGTAGACCAATATTTTTCTAGAATAATCAATGGATATGCAGGAATAATCATAAACACTGGAGAGGACAATTATTTAACCACTGATGATGCAGTAGAAGCCGCCCATACAGTATTGGCCTCCCAATTTATTAATGAACAATTTGCCCTAAAAGCAGGAATACCAGAAGAACAAATGGGGCTAGGACATGCCTTTGAAATGGATCCAAATTTAGAAAATGGATTTTTATATGAATTAGCACAGGCTCAAATGGCAAGGGAAATCTTCCCCAATGCACCACTAAAATATATGCCACCAACAAAATATATGACAGGGAATATATTTAAAGGACACATTCAAGACGCATTATTTAATCTAGTAGCTATAACCACAGGGCAAAGTATCCAATTATTAGGGATGCCAACAGAAGCCATACACACACCACATTTACAGGATAGATATTTATCCATAGAAAATGCCCAATATATATTTAATAATGCTAGAAATTTAGGGGATGAAATCACCTTTAAGGAAGATGGACTAATTCAAAATAGAGCCCAAGTTGTATTAAAAGATGCAGAGAGGCTATTAAATCAAATAGCAGATGATGGATTATTCCAAACTATAGAAGAAGGAAAATTTGGTGGAGTAAAAAGGCAGAGAACTGGTGGTAAAGGATTAGATGGGGTAGCTAAAAAAGGCCAAAACTACTTTAATCCATTTATTCCACTAATGTTAGGAGGGAAAAGGTAATGGAAAATATTCAAAAAGTAGATTTAACCAGAGTTAAACCCTATGGAGATACATTAAATGATGGAATGGTTCAATTAAGCTTTACATTGCCTATACCCTTTGGGGAAGAAGCCAGTGAAACAGCTAAACAATTAGTCAAAAAAATGGGCTTTGAAGAACCGCAGGTAGTATATTCCAAAGATTTAGGAGTAGGCTATACTTATTTTATACTATATGGAAAATCCATTCACACAGTTGACTATACTAAAGTTGAAGTACCAAAAATAGATATAAATATAATGAATAGAGAAGAAGTAGAAGAATATATACAGGAACAGACGCCCACACTGTAGGCATAGATGCTATAATGAATATGAAAGGCTATGCAGGACATTTTGGCCTAGAAAGATATGATGGAATAGATGCCTATAATCTAGGCTCCCAAGTATTAAACGAAGAATTAGTAGCCAAAGCCATAGAATTAAATGCAGATGCCATACTAGTATCTCAAATTGTTACACAAAAAGATGTTCACATACCAAATTTAAGTGAATTAGTAGAACTATTAGAAGCAGAAGGCATTAGAGATAAAGTAATCCTAAGCTGTGGAGGCCCAAGAATCTCCCACGAACTAGCCCAAGAATTAGGCTATGATGCAGGATTTGGCACAGGTAGTTTCGCTGAAGACGTGGCTACCTTTGTGGTAACGGAAATGGTGGAACGAGGATTAGTGTAAAAAATAGTGCAAAGGTAAGGGGACACACCTCTTGCAAGACGGTCGAACTTTTTGAGGAATGTCCCCTTGTCATGTTTTTCTACCAAATCATAGTATCTTTATTTTTTTCATAAGCCATGATTATCATAGGGATAAATATAATTTGAATTAAAATTCCAGGTAGTGCTGTTAAAGTTGCTGCCTGAATATACATATTAAGTGGTGGGATATCTTTCATTCCAAAACCTAATCCCAATATAACTACCATTAGGGCACCGCCTAAACGACCTATAATCATACTAATAATTAAGGATGGCAATAGGGTCATTTTAATTTTTTTGTATAAAAATCCAGAGACTAAGCCATACAAACTCAATTCCACTAACATTATCCAATATATTGGGATTGGAGGCATACCGGTTAGCATATGATTAATAATAGGAGATATAATACCAATAATAAATCCTAAAGTACTACCTAATGTCAAACCTGCCACTAAAACAGGTATATGCATAGGGAGGAAGATGGCTCCATCTACGCCAGACATATGTATCACCATAGGCAATATAATTCCTAAAGCTAAAAGCACACCAGCTGTAGTCAAATCCTTAGTTTGAAATCGCATAAAATTAACCTCCTTTCTCGTGTCCTACTATTATACTATTATTTTGTCCAATTTCCAATAATAAGATATACCTTTTTTTCGAGAAAACTTGCAATAATTTTTCTATTGTTATAAATTATTATTAGAATAGATAAATGTGGGACAGATAGAACCGTCCCCTTTGTCCCAAAAAATTGGGGGAATATATATGTTGTTATCAATACTACTAATACTAAAAATAATTTTATTTATGTATATAACTAATATCCAATATAATAGACCCATTATATTATTAGTTAGTATATTAATATCTTTATTTTTATTTACTTTAATATATTTTAGCAATTTAAAGAAAAAGCAAACTTGGGCTTTCGTTTTTTATAATACTGTATCTATAATTATGTTTGCAGATATAATGTATTATAGTTTTTTTAATTCCTTGCCATCAATTAAAATGTTAAAGCAATTAAATCAAGTGGCAGCTGTAGGAGATAGTGTAGCAGGCCTATTATCCTTTAGAAATTTGCTATTTTTATTGGACATACCTTTCTTAATGAAATATTCCAAATGGAAAAAAGGAAAAATAAAAGAAGAAAATAAAGAATACAATAAATATATTAAATGGGGAGTACCTTTAGGTATAGCCTTAGTATTTACTATTCTATTTAGCTATATTACAAATAATGATTTATTAATTCCAGTTAGCAATCAGGAAATATACACTTATCATATTAGGGATATAGTTGAAACTATAAAAGACGAAGATATGTATACAGTAGAAGGTAGTGGAGTATTCACTGAGGAAGATTTAAGGGAGATAAAAGAAAGAACAAAACTTAAAGAGGGCAAGCTTACTGGCATAGGTAAAGGTAAAAACCTAATAGTAATTCAAGTGGAAGCCCTTCAAAACTTTCCATTAAATAGATTTTACAATGAACAAGAATTAACGCCAAATTTAAATAAATTAATAGATGACAAATCTACACTGTATTTTAATAATTATTATCAGCAAATAGGCAGGGGAAATACCTCTGATGCAGAATTTGTATCTAATAATTCTCTATACCCATCTATGGACGAGCCTACCTATAGTCAATATGATGAAAATACTTTTTATGGCCTACCCTGGGTACTTAGGGACAATGGCTATAGCTCTTGGGTATTTCACGGATATAAAAAGGAATTTTGGAATAGGGAAAGAGCCTATCCTAAACAAGGATTTGAAAGATTTGTCTCTGAAGAAGATTATGATTTAAATGAAACCATAGGTTTTGGTATTACAGATGAGGAGTTTTTCAAACAATCCATGAAATATTTAAAGGAAATGGAGAGTCCTTTCCATGCTTTTATGATTACTTTAACTAGCCATACTCCTTTTGATATGCCTGAAGAATACCAAGCTCTTGAAATAGGAGAAGAATACCAAGGCACAATATTAGGAGATTATTTACAAGCTATCCACTATGCAGATAAAGCCATAGGTGAATTTATTGAAGCCTTAAAAGAAGAAGGCCTATATGATGATTCAGTAATAGCCCTATATGGAGATCATTTTGGCATTACAGGTTTAAATGATTCGGGAGTTGAATTAATGACAGATTTTTTAGGCCATCCCTATGATATAGATGAAATGTTTAAAGTTCCATTAATAATCAATGTACCAGGAGAGGATATAAAGGAAACTATATCCACTATAGGCAGTCAAATGGATTTTGCTCCAACTATATTAAATATAATGGGCTATGAAAATGAAAAGGGGCTAATGTTTGGTAGAGATTTATTAAACTATGATGAATACAATTATGTAGCACCCCAAACATATGTATTAAAAGGCTCATTTATAGATGATGAAGTAATGCTTTTTATGTCCAGAGATAGTATATTTGAAAACTGTACTGCAAAGGATAAAGAAACTAGGGAAAAAGTAGATGTGCTGCCATTGAGAAATAAATATGAAAGTATAATAGCAGATATAAATAAATCTAATTATGTATTAAAAACTGATTTGATTGGCCATTTAATAGAAAATAATGGAGAAGTGAATTTAGACCAATTAGGCGGACTTGAAATCCAAAATGATAATTATATAGTAGAATGCACTGAAAATCCTATAGAATCCCTAGACAATGCCTACAATGAAGGCTATAGATTGATGTCCGTAGGAATACAATGGAGAGATGACAATAGGGATATAATACTTCAAGATGGAGAATACAAGAGAAATATTACAGATATTTTCTCCATAGAAGAATATGAAGAAATAGTATCCCAATATGATGATAATATGCCAAATATAGAGGATTTAATCAATTGGATGGAAAAACACCAAGATGCCTATATATATTTAAAAACAAATACTCTAGATGAAACAGTGTTTTTAAAAGTAATAAAAGATTATCCAGAGTACAAAGATAGATTCATAGCAGAAATGAAAGACTTTGAACAATATATACTATTATCCAATAAGGCCTATAAAAATATAATACTAAATTTAGTAGATACAAAATATAGCCAAGAACAAATTATAGACTTTTTAAAAAGCAATCACTTATTTGGAACTATAATAGATGAAAAAATAATAAACACGGAATTACCTAAAAAATTAAAGGAAATGGATATAAGGGTTTATACTGATGAGGTGGGGAAGAAAGGAAAGGCAAGGAAATATGTTTATGGGGAGGTTTTAAGGTAGTGCAAGAGGGACGGTTCCTAGTGCACTACCAAATTGTGGTATAATTGTCATCCTGAGCATAGCGAAGGATCTTGGCTTTCTGCTACTTAGGGATCCTTCGCTTACGCTCAGGATGACAGAATAGGATTTTTTATATTATTGGAGGAAAATTCATGTTACTAATCGCATTACTATTATTAAAAATATTACTATTTATGAATGCAACAAAAGTAGTATATCACAAACCATGGGTGTTTTTAATTAGCTTTTTAACCATAATGTTTGTGTTTAGTTTTATATATTTGAGCAATTTAAAGAAAAAGCAAACTTGGGCTTTTGCTTTTTATAATATAGTGTCGGCTATAATGTTTGCCGATATAATGTATTTTACCTATTTTAATATATTGCCTTCAATTAAAATGGTGAAAATGATAGGGGCAGCTGCAGCGGCTGGTGAAAGTGTAAGATCCCTATTTACGCTAGAAAATATGCTATTTATCATAGATATTCCATTTTTAATGATATATTCTAAATGGAAGAAAAGGCAAATAAAAATAAAAAATAAAAAGTACAATAGATATATAAGATGGGGAGTACCTATATCCATAGCTCTAATACTGGCAATTAGTCTATCTTATTTAAGCAAGGCTCAGTTATTTGGACCAGTAACCAATCAAGAATTATTTACCTATCATGCCAAAGATATTAAAAAATCCCTAATAGATAGGGAAGAAATGACAGAGGGGGTAGGGATATTTACTCAAAAGGATATAGAAGAATTAAAGGAAAGAAACAGATTAAAACAAGGGAAATACACAGGTTTAGGCCACAATAAAAATTTAATAGTAATTCAGGTAGAGGCATTACAGGGATTTGTCATAGACCATTATTATAACGGGCAAGAAATAACCCCAAATTTAAATAAATTAATAAGAGAGCAGGGAAGCCTTTATTTTGACCACTATTATCAATTAATAGGCAGGGGGAATACCTCTGATGCAGAATTTGTATCCAATAATTCCCTATATCCATCCATGGATGAGCCAACATATACTCAATATGCAGACAATACTTTTTATGGCCTACCGTGGATACTTCGAGACAATGGCTACACAGCCTGGGCATTCCATGGCTATGAGAAAGATTTCTGGAACAGAAACAATGCCTATCCTAATCAAGGATTTGAAAGATTTATCTCTGAAGAAGATTATGATTTAAATGAAACCATAGGCCTTGGCATTACAGATGAAGAATTTTTCAAACAATCTATGGCATATTTAAAAGAAATGGAAAGCCCTTTCTATAGCTTTATAATCACCTTAACCAGCCACAATCCCTTTAATATGCCTAAAGAATATGAAGTATTGAAAATAGAAGAAAAGCATAAGGATACTTTACTGGGAAATTATCTCCAAGCTATACACTATGCAGACAAGGCCCTAGGAGAATTTATCGAGAATTTAAAAAAGGAAGGCCTATATGATAATTCAGTAATAGCCATATACGGAGATCATTTTGGCATAACTAGTGCCGATAAAAAAATCCAAAAGATTATGGCTGATTATCTAGGTTATGAATATGATTTAGACGATATGATGAAAATCCCTCTAATAATCCATATACCAGGAGAAGATTTTAACGAAACCATATCAAAAGTAGGCAGTCAAATAGATTTCGCACCAACTATATTAAATATAATGGGCTATGAAAATGAAAAAGGCCTAATGTTTGGTAGAGATTTAGTAAACTATAAAGGACCATCTTTAATAGCCTCCCAAACTTATGCCATAAAAGGTTCCATAATCACCGATGAAATATTCCTAGAAATGTCCAGAGACGGAATATTCGAAAATTCCAGAGCCTTTAGACTGGACAATGGTAAAAAAGTAGATGTAAACAATTACAAAGAAGAACACAAAAAAGCCATAGAAGAAATAAATAAGGGGGACTTTATATTAAAAGAGGATTTCTTTAGAAGATAATGCGCCACCGGGGACGGTTCTCGCTGGCGCATTATTCCCACAGTGGTTCAAAAAAAGGGGAGGGATTATATGAAAAAGAAAGTGTCAGTATTAATTTTTGCAATAATTATTCTTATAAGTCAATTAGCCATAGCCCAGAACAATTCAGTAGTTTCCACTAAAAAAACTTTTACTATTAATAATAGAAATGCAACAGTAAATGCAGTTACTGTAGATTTAAACAATCCAAATATTAAATTAGGCACAGTATTGGCCAATGACAAAATAGGTGGTCATGAGGATTTTTCCAATATGATAAAGAGAAAGAAACCTATTGCAGCCATAAATGCCAATTATTTCGATGCCTATAAAACTCTAGAACCTATTGGAACAATTATGGTAGATGGAAAATTAGAATATTTAGAGGGTAGCCCTGCTTCCATGATTGTAACAAATGATGGAAAGGTTAATATAGGGGAGTACAGTATAGGAATTAATGGGTACATAAATGGGCATAGGGAAAACAAATGGAACCAAAAAACTCAAACTATGGAATATAATTTATTTAAAATCTGGTATGTAAATAATATTCCCAAGGATAATACAGGAGTATATTTATTTACACCATCAAGGGGAGATAAAATAAAATTAAATAATGGAATAGCCATAGAAGTAAAAAAAGATAAAATAAGTAAAATAACAGAAAATGCAAAGGAAGTAAATATTCCTAAGGATGGATATATTATTTATTATGGAGATACGGAAAGTTTCAAATCCTATGTAGACAAAAGATTTAAAATAGGAAATACCATAGAATTAGAATATGATATTTCCGAAATAATAAAGGAAGAAAAAGCTCTTAAGGAAACAAAAACAGAAGCCACAGCTAAGCAGACAACTCTTTATGGAAGTATTAATAAACAAACAAAAAACTATTGGTCTAACGAAAAAGACAAAATGATATTTAATATATTTAATATATGGTATATAAATTCTAAGCCTATTGATCCAACTGGTGTATACCTTTATACACCAGAAAGGGGAGAAACTATCAATATAAAAGGTGGACATGCTGTTGTAGTGGAAAATGGGAAAGTCTCAAAAGTAGAGTACGATATAGAAAAAATAGAGATACCAAAGAATGGATTTGTAATATATTATGGAAAAGATGCAGCTAATAAGGAATATATTAAAAATAGATTTGAAAAGGATTTTACAATTGACTTCTATCACAAGGACAGCTTAAAATTAGACACAAAAAATATTATAGAAAAAGCAGTAAAAGATAATGCTAAAGCATTAGAAGAAGATATATCTAATAGTATAGATCAAAATTTAATAGAAAATAGTATTAAAACTATAATATCTGCAGGACCCTATTTAGTAGAAGATGGTAAAGTAATTTATGACCAAAATAAAAATGGTTTCAAAGAAGACAAAATAACTAAAAATAGAGCCCAAAGATCTGCAATAGGTATAAGCAAGAATAATAAGTTAATTCTAGTAACAGGAAGTAATTTAAATATGTTGGAATTAGCTGAGATAATGGTAAAATTAGGTGCTGATAGGGCTATGAATTTAGATGGAGGTGCCTCCTCAGCCCTATATGCCAATGGGAAAATGATTACTCCAGCAGGGAGGAAACTCCATACAGTATTGATGGTATGGTAATGGGACAGCGGGGACGGTTCTCGCTGTCCCAAAAATGAAAGGGGGATAAAACTAAATGCCTAGGTATCCACGAATTTTATCAGAATCTGGCATATATCATGTTATGGTAAGGGGAGTTAACAAAATGCCTATTTTTTTAGATCAGGATGACAATGCTAGGTTTTTAGACACATTAACTAAAATTAAATCTCAGGGGGAATACACATTATATGCTTATTGCTTAATGAAAAATCATGCTCATCTATTAATAAAGGAAGAAGGGGATTCTTTATCTAGAACTATGAAAAGAATAGGGGTCAGCTATTCATATTATTTTAATAAAAAACATGATAGGGTTGGGCATTTATTTCAAGACAGATTTAGAAGTGAAAGAATTGAAACAGACGATTATCTATTATCCTGCATAAGATACATACACAATAATCCTGTAAAGGCCTCTATAGTCAATGATCCATCGAATTATAAATGGAGTAGCTATAATATCTACATAAACAAAGCAGAAAATGAAGGTGAAATTATATCCACGGAATTAATATTAAATATGTTTTCAGAGAATAAAAATAAGGCTATAATAGAATTTAAAAAATTCACTACATTAAAAACCCAAGATGAATTTATTGATATAGAGGAATCGGGAGAAGATATAGTAGGTAATAATTTAGTGGAAGTTGAACGAATACTTCAAAAGTATGGCCTAATCTTAGACGATATGGCAAAATGTAAGGATGTGGGAATTAGAACAGCTATAATCAAAGAAATTAAAGACAAAACTAATATGAGTATAAGAGAAATGGAAGATATTATAGGTTTGAGCAAAAGCACAATAGGCAGGGCATTAAAAGAATGACGGGACATGGGACAGCGGGGACGGTTCTCTCTGTCCCAGATTTAATTTAGGGATAAAAGTGGGACAAGGAGAACCGTCCCCCTTGTCCCAAACTATCCATACATTTTCAGGCTGTTCTTTATCTCTGATTTCAATTATAAATACATCATCTAAATCATTTAAATCCGAGCCATCTCTTCTAGTTAATTTTGTGTTGCCATCATTACATTTTTTCCACTCTACATTGTTTACTCTGTATTCCATTTGTGTAGTGGTACCATTTAATTCTAGTGGTTTAACATGGGTACTTAATATTACATGTTCTAGTGGTAATCTTTCTTTAAGAGAAATTACTACCTCTTGGCTAGGAAGTTCATTATCTGTAGCTTTTGTTCTAATGTTAAGGGTTTTCTCCCCAGATAAATCTTCAGTTTTTAAATATTCACCATTAATCCAAGGGCCATTGTCTATATTGTATTCGAAGTATTCCCAATCATTAGTTTTACCATTACTAATGGACGACACCTCTTCATTCATATAATCTATTACTACATTAGGTGCTGAAGCTTTGGCTTTAGTAGTAGCCCTAGTCAATGCCTTAGAAGGTAGATAATCCTTATCACCTTTTAATCTAAACTCTAGTTTCCCGGGCTCAAATGCTACATTATAGGCTAATATATTTATTTTATTTGGTTCCAATTTAGTATAGGGGATGTTAATCCAATTGCCACCAGCTATTCTATATTGTAAATCATCCACTATTTTCTGTAGCTTAGAAATATCTTTACCTGACGTATTAATAGATATAGTCTGATTAGCTATACTAAATCCAATAGGGCCTAAATCTGCCAATTCCTTTTCTGCCATAGAACCATTGCCTAATTTCCTATTATTCTTAGGTTTCTTAGCTTCTCTTATATAAACCACCATTCCTGTTTTCAAAGGTATATTTGTATTAGGTGAACTAGCCTTATACCATTGCCCACCTAAGCCATCGGTGCTATTTAGACTATATTCCATTTCAGCAGTAGTGTTCATAATCATGCTTTTTCCTGCATCTAAATATACATTATCAAAAGGTAAATTTGGCGTAAATTTTATGGTTTGGGTTTGGCTTGGTAGTTTGTCTTCGGTAGCTTTTATTCTAATTTTAATTTCATTTCCTGCCTCAAATTGAGTATCTTTTTCTCCAGAAGTCCAATTTATACCGCCATCTAAACTATATTCATAATTTGCACCTTCACTAGTTCCTATTTTTTCTACAGTACGATTAATATCATCATAACTTAGATTTGGTGCAGGTGCTTGTGGTGCTATTATAGCTTTTTCTCTAGTTTCAGAAGGCAGGTTTTCCTTATTACCTTTTTTCCTGAATTGGAGACTGCCAGGTTTAAAGGCTATATTTTTGCCATCATCGACATCTTTCCAAGGGTCATTGGCTATTTTGTACTCATATCCTGTACCGCCAATTATTGTACCCTTATTAATATCATAGCTAATACTATCTAATTCAGTTTGGATAAATTCCATTTGCTTAACTTGACCCAAGTTTCTGAAATTAATCTCATTGCCTTTGCCTCTTTCTCTGATCCAAATTTCAGTATCTTTGACAAAGTTCACAGGGGTATTTCCATTTCTAGCAGAGGTATATCTATTGCCATCAGTACTATATTCCATATTGGTAGTAGTATTTTCAATTATACCCTCGGCTACATTTAATTCTACATTTCCTAAATATATGCCATTTAGTTTTTTTGTTGGTAGGGAAGGAAGCCTTAAATTTGCGCTCTGATCTGTTCCAGTTATTGCCTTATATCTAATCCTTAAATCTGAACTTGAATCCAATTTAACTGGGATAGTAGGACTATCAAGGTTTAGCCAATTGCCACCGCCGTTTATACTATATTGCATACTACTTGTATCATAGCCCTTTAATATTATTTCTAATTCAGAACTATCATAATTATAGGAATTAATTTTGACATCTACAGGTGTATCTCCATATTTTAAATCTGCAACTTGATAGAATACCTTTGGCTGTGCTTTTTCCCTAACCCATATCTTCATAGGACTGGCCTCACCAATTAGGAATGCATCTGAACTAGCTTCTTCCCATTTACCATTAATTCCATTAGTAGAATCAATACTATACTCCATATCATTATCTGCACCTACTAAATAAACATTTAATTTATCTTCATCGTATTGCAATTTGTATTTAACATTATCTAACACTTTAGATTCATTCATCTCCAAGTTCAATTTTATATTCTCAGAATCCAGTGAATTAGGTTCTT
>DAIMNI010000025.1:0-18248 GCA_036720245.1 Tissierellia bacterium
ACTATTTTTTTTATAGATTTTGCTTTAACACAGTATGGTGATATACTAATATTGTTAATATCGAGGTAATTCAGAAAAACCTTGACAATCAGTCCCATAAGATATATATTTTTAAGAAACAAAAAGGAGGAGCTTATGAATAAAGATAATCGAGTAGTAAAAAGAGAAAGTTTTCAATCTAGCTTTGGACTAATAGCTGCAGCTATAGGCTCTGCTGTAGGATTAGGTAATATTTGGAGATTCCCCTATATGGTTGGTGTCAATGGAGGGGCGGCATTTTTAATTGTTTATTTATTTTTTGTTGTAATAATTGGTATCCCTATAATGTTAGGAGAATTTATCATAGGTAGAGAAGCTAAAAAAGATGCTGTTGGTTCCTATAAAACCTTAGCGCCTAAGGAAAAGTGGTATATTTCAGGTATACTTGGAGTTTTGGCAGCATTTTTAATATTGGCTTTTTATAGTGTAGTAGGGGGCTGGACTTTAGAATATTTATTTTCTGCCATACTAAATAAATTTCAAGGTCAATCAGTAGCACAAATAGGAGAAGGTTTCTCAGCATTTATTTCAGATCCTATAAGGCCTGTATTTTGGCAATTAGTAATTATGCTAATTACCACCTATATAGTAGCAAATGGGGTAGAAGATGGAATTGAAAAATATTCTAAAGTACTAATGCCTTTATTATTAATAATAGTGGTTATTTTAGATATTAGGGCTGTTACATTGACAGGAGGAGGAGCTGGCTTAGAGTTTTTGTTTAAACCAGACTTTTCAAAATTAAAGGCCCAAGGTATTTTAGATGCCCTAGGCCATTCATTTTTCTCCCTAAGTCTAGGTATGGGTATAATGGTTACCTATGGTTCATATATGAAGGAAAAGGAAAATTTAGGAGCTACTGCCTTAAAAGTAGGAATAGCAGATACAGTAGTAGCATTATTAGCGGGTATTGCCATATTTCCTGCAGTATTTGCCTTTGGTATATCTCCAGATGAGGGGGCAGGTTTAGTATTTGTTACATTGCCTAATGTATTTTTGCAAATGCCAGGAGGATATATATTTTCCATATTGTTCTTTGCTTTATTGTTCTTAGCAACTCTTACTTCTACCATATCCATATTAGAAGCAGTAACGGCTTATGTAATTGAAAAGTTTAATATGGAAAGGAAAAAAGCTGCTATCCGAACTGCAATATTAATCACTTTGTTAGGAATTATAGCATCCTTATCCAATGGACCATTATCCCATAGATTAATTAGAGGGATGAATCTATTTAATTTTCTGGATTATTTAACAGCTAATTACTTCTTAACCATGTCTGCATTAATATCCTCAATATTTATAGGTTGGCGATTAGATAAGAAAATAATAGAAAAACAACTTACAAATGATGGCAGACTTCAAATTAGATATATAAGGCTATTATCGTTTATATTAAAATTTATAGCACCAATAGCCATAATTATAGTATTTTTAACTGGTATAGGAATAATTAAATTATAATATATTAGTTCACAATATTAGAGACAATAGAAATTATTGTCCCTTTAATAATATAGAGGGCCTAATAAACAAATGCCAGTTTATCCTAGCATTTGTTTATTAGACCCTTTTTGATATAATAGGAAATATGTGGTCATTTAAAAGTAATTTTTAGGAGGAGTATAATGGATATAATTTTAATTCGCCATGGGGAAACAGATGAAAATTTATTAAGCACTTTTAGTACAAAATCAGCACAATTGACAAAGGAAGGGAAAGACCAAATTGCAAGGATTAGACCTTTTGTGGAAAGTCTATCTTTTGATAAAGTATACATATCCCCATTAGATAGAACCAGAGACAGTGCTAAAATCCTTGGTGTAGAAGGAAAAATTGAAAAGAAAATCCAGGAAGTAGATTTTGGAGATTTCGAGGGAAAAACTTATAATGAACTTAAAGAGCTTTATCCAAAGAAGATCGAATTATGGGACAAGGATTATATGAAATATATAACTCCCAATGGAGAAAGTGTTGAATTAGCCTATGCTAGGGTAGTTTCTTTTTTAGAAGAATTGGTAGAAAAGGATGAAGATACATTATTAGTTTGTCATGCAGGGGTTGTTAGAATTGCATTATCTTGGGTATTTAATAATTTAGAATACTTTTTTAAATTCTATATAGAAAATGGCAGTGTCAATATAATTAGTATAGACAAAGAAGGTTTTAAATCTATAAAGAAGGTAAATTATACATTATAGAGGGAAAGTGTGGGATTAATTTTTGAAAGATTTATAAATGTCATTGGTCTAGTATTCCATTGGGAGATAGGGGATCATAAGGTAAAGAGTGGCAGAAGAATATAGCCATTCTTTTAATTTAGGGATTAAATATTAGATAATTATAGAAATATAGAAGATGGTAGAGATATATGGGTTTTTTGACTGATTAACATCCTTATTGAGTTTTGAATATTATAATATAAATTGCTATAATATATCTAAGGTCAAAGAAAGTCAAAGTTTAAAGGAGCTGATTATATGTTTGGAATTAGACCAATTAGAGACTGGGAGGGAAATGTCCCAGAAGAATCCATATGGAATTTTGATAAAATGTTTAAAACTATGTTTGGAGATATGGCATCAATAGAATCCTATGAACCACTAAAAGTAGATGTAAAGGAAAAAGACAAAGAATATTTGTTAGAAGCAGAAATTCCTGGAGTAGATAAAGAGGACATAAATCTAGAATATAAAGATGATATACTAACTATATCAGTAGAAAGAAAAGAAGAAGTTAATGATGAAAGAGAAAATTATATTAGAAAAGAGAGAAGATACGGTTCTTTTAAGAGAGCTTTCTATGTAGATAATGTAGATGAAGAAAATATTAAAGCTAAATTTAAAAATGGAGTACTAAAAATAAAATTACCTAAAAAAGAACTCATTTCTCCAAAACAAAATAGAATTTCTATAGAATAAATTCCATAAGGTAAATTTGCTTAGGAAATTACCTCTTTTAGAGGCAATTTTCTAAGCATTTTTTATTTTTAAATACAATTAAATCACTATACCTATTTAAAGTGCCACTTAACAAAATCAATAAAATCTTCAAAAAAATAAAAGGATATAGTATATTCTATAAATTTTTTTTATTTTGTTATAAAAATCCCAAAATCTTTGGTATAATATAAATAAGATAAAAAAGTCTAAGAAGGGGGATTAAAATGAAAAAGCTATTAACAGGCAATGAAGCCATTGCTAGAGGAACCTATGAATCAGGTTGTTTAATAGCCTGTGCTTATCCAGGGACGCCAAGTACTGAAATTCTTGAAAACGTTTCTAAATATAAGGAAATACATTCAGAATGGTCTACTAATGAAAAAGTAGCCTTAGAGGTGGCCAGTGGTGCAGCTATTGCAGGCGCTAGATCCCTAGTAACTATGAAACATGTAGGATTAAATGTGGCAGCAGATCCAATGTTTACTATGGCTTATGAAGGAGTAAATGGTGGACTAGTTATTGTAACTGCAGATGAACCAGGTATGCATAGTTCTCAAAATGAGCAGGACAATAGATTATTTGCGCCTCATGCTAAAGTAGCCATGGTAGAACCATCTGATAGTCAAGAGTGTAAGGATTTTGTAAAAGAAGCCTTTGAAATCAGTGAAATCTATGATACTCCCGTATTATTTAGAGTAAGTACCAGAGTTTGCCATAGTAAGGGAATTGTAGAATTAGGCGAACGAGAAGAAAAGGGAGTTAAAGAATACCACAAGGATCCTAAAAAATATATTATGGTTCCAGCTAATTCTAAAGTAAAGCATGTGGAAATGATGGAAGAAAGATTACCTAGATTAAAAGAATATTCCAATACTACACCTCTAAATAGAATTGAATGGAATGACAAGAAAATTGGCATTATTACCAATGGTATATCCTATTTACACGCTAAAGAAGTATTTGGAGACAATGCTTCCTATTTAAAAATTGGCTTTAGTTATCCTATGCCAGATAAATTAATAGAAGAATTTGCAAAGGAAATAGAAACCCTATATGTAATTGAAGAAAATGAACCATATATGGAAAACCATGTAAAGGCCATGGGCATAAATTGTATAGGGAAAGAACTTTTACCAGTATGTGGAGAATTAAGCCCTGGAATTATTAGAAAAGCCTTATTAAATGAAGAGGTAGAGGAAAGTTATTCCTTAGACTTAGATATTCCAAATAGGCCTCCCGCCCTTTGTGCAGGATGTCCTCATAGAGGAATATTCTATGCAGTAAGCAAATATAAGGATAAAATAATATCTACTTCTGATATTGGCTGTTATTCACTAGGTATGGCACCACCACTTGGAATAGGGGATACAGTAATTTGTATGGGGGCAAGTATTTCAGCTGGAATTGGATTTGATAGAGTAAATCAAATTGCAAATAGAGATAAAAAGGTATTTGGATTTATTGGAGACTCTACATTTTTCCATTCAGGAATAACAGGCTTAATTGATGCAGTTTATAATGGCACTAATATGGCCATGGTTATATTGGATAATAGAATTACCGCTATGACAGGGCACCAACAAAATCCAGGTACAGGTAAAACCTTAATGGGTGAGGATGCACCTATAGTAGATATTGAAGCTATAGTTAAGGCAGTAGGCATTAAAGAAGAGAATATTAGGGTAATAGATCCCTATGATTTAAAAGAAACTAATGCTGCAGTAAAGGAAGCTTATGAGGCAGAAGAACCCTTTGTAATTATTACTAAACAACCTTGTGCTTTAATTAAGGAAGTCCAAAGGGAAAGAAAAGAGCTTTCTTGTGAAGTAGATCAGGATAAATGTACTAAATGTAAAACTTGTTTAAGAATAGGCTGTCCAGCCATATCCTTTAAAGATAATGCTATGACTATAGATAAAAATGAATGTAATGGCTGTACTGTATGTCTTCAAGTTTGTCCATTTAAGGCTATAGAATTTGTGGGGGAGGGAAGATAAATGGTTAAATCTCTATTATTAGTAGGAGTAGGTGGCCAAGGAACTATTTTAGTGTCTAGAATCCTTTCTCAAGGCTTTGTAAATGCAGGTTATGATGTAAAAATGTCTGAAATTCATGGAATGAGTCAAAGAGGCGGTTCTGTAACCACCCAAATTAGATTTGGGGAAAAGGTATATTCTCCATCTATAGATAAAGGTGAGGCAGATTTAATAGTATCATTTGAAAAATTAGAAGCAGCTAGATATATAAAATTTCTAAAGAAAGATGGTAGACTAATAGTAAATAATGAAGAAAAATATCCACTACCTGTACTATCAGGATTTGCAGAATATCCAGATGAAGTGATAGAAGAATTAGAAAAAAATGTAGAAAATATTACTGTAGTAAATGCTAGAGAAATAGCAGAAGAATTAGGAGAACCTAAATCTCAAAATATAATCATATTAGGTGCCCTAGTAAAGGCTTTAGATTTAGAAGATATAGAGTGGAAGGATTTAATAAAAGAAAATCTTCCTGAAAGGGTACATGATGTAAATATAAGGGCTTTTGAACGAGGATTAAGTTTATAGGGATAGAAAGACGGGATTAATCCCGTCTTTCTATTTATATTCTTTTAATAATTTATCTTTAACGTCCCATAAAGGCTTGGACAAATCTACAAAATATTCATGGGGGCTTTCAAATCTCTTTACTTCATCCCATAAAGTGTCTATTTCTCCCTTGCAATAGTCCCTGATGTCATTTATATCTGGATTTTCGTATATACATTCCCCTTTATCAAATATCTTTACCAATAATTTTCTAGCATAAAAATTATTTAAGGTCTTCCTTTTCCAAGTATATAGGGGATGGAATATTTCATATGGTTTAGTATTGTCTATTTCTTCATCATGTAGAGTTACCACATCGGCTATGGCCTTATTTGTATCTTTATCATATAGTCTATATAATTGTTTAAATCCGGGAGTAGTGATTTTACCTACGTTTTCACTTACTTTAATTTTAGGTATAATTTCTCCATTTTCTTCTATGGCAGTTAATTTATAAACTCCCCCAAAAACTGGTTCAGATCTGGCAGTAATTAATCTTTCTCCTACGCCAAAGGAATCTATTTTAGCTCCTTGATTTAATAAATCCCTAATAACATATTCATCTAAGCTACTAGAAGCTACAATTTGGCAATCAGGAAAACCTGCATTATCTAACATTTTTCTAGCTTCTTTAGAAAGATAGGCAATATCTCCACTATCTATTCTAATTCCCTTAGGTCTAAATCCCCTAGGCACTACTTCTTCCCCAAAAATCTTAATGGCATTTGGCAATCCTGATTTTAAAACATTATAGGTATCTACCAATAGTACACAATTATCTGGGTAAAGTCTAGCATAAGCCCTGAAGGCCTCTAATTCTGTAGGGAATATTTGTATCCAACTATGTGCCATTGTCCCTAAAGCTGGAATACTAAAATCTCTATCTACTATGGTGCATGCAGTACCTATGGCTCCACCTATATATGCCGCTCTAGCACCTAATATAGCTCCTTCATATCCTTGGGCACGTCTAGAACCAAATTCCATTACAGGTCTGCCCTGGGCTGCTCTAACAATTCTATTGGATTTAGTTGCAATTAAAGATTGATGATTAACAGTTAAAAGCACCATGGTTTCAATTATTTGAGACTGAATTAATGGTCCCCTAACTATAACAATTGGCTCTCCAGGAAATATTGGTGTCCCTTCCGGAATAGTCCATACATCACATTGGAATTCAAAATTCTGTAAGTGTTCTAAAAACTCTTCACTAAACATATCTTTAGATCTAAAAAATTCAATATCCTCATTGGAAAAACATAAATGTTTTAAATACCCAATAAGCTGTTCTACACCAGCCATTATGGCAAATCCTCCATCATCGGGAATGGTCCTAAAGAACATATCAAAATAGGCTATTTTGTCCTCCATTCCATTTTCAAAATACCCATTGGCCATGGTAAATTCATAGAAATCGGCTAACATAGTAAGGTTTTTCTTTTGCTTCCAATCAATATTGGTCATCTTTATTCTCCTTTATTAACTATTCATCTCTTACTATATTTAATTATATTCCTTAGATAGGAAAAATTCAACAATGATAAAAAAATAACAAAATAATAGGATATCCTATTATTTTGTCAAATATTCTTCTCCCTTATCTGTAATATTTATAGTTTTTACAGGCATTTTGTTGCAATGTTTACCATAAGGGCAGTTTCCACAATTGGAATTACAAGTATTTAAATCATTTTCTTCACTAATATAGCCCATTCTAATTAATTGGCTAAAACCATCTTCAATTAATTCCACGGGTTTATTTAGTTTAATGGCTATATTAGCTTTAGAAATATAATTAGAATTTTTAATCTCCACTAATAGTTCTTTTAGCAAAATCTCATCTCCTTTAGGATTTAGCTAAATCCCAATAAGCTACCTATTTGATACAGCAATACTGCCATTATCCAAGCTATTAGAAAAGTATAAACTGCTGCAAATATTGTCCACTTACTGGAATTGGTTTCCTTTTTAATTGTAGCTAATGTTGCTGCACAGGGAGTATATAATAGTGTCATTACCATAAAAGAGGCTGCAGATAATGGGGTAAACATATTTTGTATTGTATAAACAAGCTCCGTGCCCTTCTCTACACCTGCATATACCATGCCTAGTGTGGCTACTATTGCCTCCTTAGCTGCAATTCCAGAAAATAATCCTACTGCTGCTTGCCAAGTACCAAAACCTGCTGGATTAAATATAGGTGCTATAAATGAACCAATTATTCCTAATATGCTTTCTTGACTATAGGGTTTAGCACTTAGGGGCAATCTTGCCAATATCCAAAGCATGGTTACTACTAAAAATATAGTAGTTCCCGCTCTTTTTAAAAATCCAGATACATTATCCCACATATTCCTGAGAATATTTTTAAGAGTGGGTCTTCTATAGGGGGGAAGTTCCATAATAAAATAAGAAGACTCCCCTTTAAATAGGGTTTTGTTAAAGATTTTACCCATAATTAAGGCTAAAATAATTCCTAAAAAATATATTAAAAATAGTACTAAACCACCATGTTCTGGGAAAAATGCTGCAATAAATACTAAATAAACAGGTAATTTTGCTCCACAAGACATAAAGGGAATAATTAAAGTGGCAATCATTCTATCTTTTTTATTATCCAAAGTTCTAGTAGACATAACTCCTGGCACATTACAACCAAAGCCAACTATCATAGAAACAAAGGTCTTGCCTTGAAGTCCCAAAGTTCTCATTATATTGTCCATTACATAGGCGGCTCTTGCCATATATCCAGTATCTTCTAATAGTCCCATTAACATATATAAAACTACGATTAAAGGCAAAAACCCTACTACTGCTCCAACACCGCCAATAAGCCCATCAGCTATAAAAGAAATAAGCCAATCAGGGGAATTTATACTAATAAGATAATTTTCTATAATTCCACCTAAAGATTCTATACCACTGGCTACTGCTTCCCCTAAAATATCCCCTCCAATGGAAAAGGTCAATTGAAACACTATTAACATTATTAATACAAAAATAGGCAGCCCTAAATATTTATTAATGAGAATCCTATCAATTTTATCAGTTTTAGTTTCTATTGCTTCACTAGGTCTAAATATGGTCTTCCCCGCAATATTATTTATAAATTCATATCTTTTATCTACAATTTCCAATTCATAATTATTCCCATTTTTTATTTCCTCTAAAATATGTCTAAATTCATAAGAAGCATTTAATTCTTCATTACTAGAAACTAGCTGATTTATATATTCGTCTCCTTCTAATAATTTAACTGCAATCCAATCATTAGGGTATTCTAAATCCTTATTTACTAAAAATTTCTTTATTCTCTGTACCTCATTATCTATATTTTCTCCATAGGATATAGGGGTATTAAAGTTTATATCTTTTTCCATTAGAGAAATGGAAGTTTTTATTAAATCATCTATACCCTTATTTTTAGCTGCAATAGTAGGTACTATAGGCGTACCTAATTTTTTGGATAGGGCTTTGATATCGAATTTAATATTTCTTTCTTCTGCCTCATCTATCATATTTAAGGCTATAATTATTTTGACATTCATTTCTAATAATTGAGTAGTTAAATATAGATTTCTCTCTATATTTGTGGCATCTACCACATTTATAACCACATCTGGGTTTTCCTTTAATATAAAATCCCTAGCTACAATTTCATCCTCTGAAAGAGCACCTAAACTATAAGTCCCTGGCAAATCTATTATATTATATGTTTTTTCATTAAATTTAAATTTTCCTTCTTTTTTCTCCACAGTAACCCCTGGCCAATTTCCCACATGCTGATTAGCTCCTGTTAGGGCATTAAACAAAGTGGTTTTTCCACTATTGGGATTACCTACTAAAGCAATAGTATTCAAAATTATCTCCCCCTAATTTATATTATTGGCCAACTATGACTTTTTCAGCCAAACCACGACCTAGGGCAATTTTATTTCCAGATAGAGAAACTATAATTGGTCCTCTATCGTTTTTTAATACTTTTAAATTAGCACCAGTATTAAAACCCATTTCATATAATCTTTTATTAGCATAAGAACCTGCTGAAATTTCCTTTATAATGGCTTTCTGACCAGGATGTAAATTAGATAAAACAATAGACATATTAAATCCTCCTCCTAAATAAAATATGCAAAAAGACTAGCAATTGGAACTGATAATCACTATCATTATCATTATCATAATATATTTTTAGCAAAAAATCAATAGGGAATTATGAGACTTGATGCAAGGGGGACTGCCCGCAAATAAAAGGGACAGTTCCTTTCATTTGTCATCCTGAAGCGAAGCTGAAGGATCTCTAAGTGGCAGAAACCCGAGATCCTTCACTGTGTTCAGGATGACAGTTTACTGTGTTCAGTGACATTTTAGGCTTTTTCAGCAGTCCCGAACTATCCTTGGCGCATTACTAAGCTATAGTACAACTATCATCCTAAGCAAATCATCTTAATTATATTTTTCAAAATTAATGTTTACAATACTAATCAAATAGGGTATAATTATACCACACCCCCCATGGGGGGTATTATATAGAAAGGAGAAATTTTATGACAAAAACCATAACAATAGATGTAATAGGAATGACTTGTGCAGCCTGCTCTGCTAGAGTAGAAAAGGCTTTAAGTAAAAATGAAGGCATAATAAATCCTGTAGTAAATTTATTACAGCAAAAAGCCACTATAGAATTTAATCCAGAAAAGATTAATATAGATGAAATTATAAAAATTATAGAAAAGGCAGGCTATAAGGCAGAAATAGAATTAGAAAGAGATACAGATAGGGAAAAAGAATTAAGGGAAAAGGAAATAAAATCTCTAAAAACTTCCTTTATAATTTCAGCCCTATTGAGTATCCCACTATTTTCAGCCATGTTTTTTCATATGGCAGGAGTAGACAATATACTCACCAATGGGTATTTTCAATTATTGTTGGCAACTCCAGTACAATTTATTATTGGCTATAGATTTTATAAAGGAGCCTTTAATTCTTTAAGAGGTGGAGGGGCAAATATGGATGTATTAGTATCCATGGGTACCTCTGCAGCTTATTTTTATAGTGTATATAATTTATTTGGGGGAGTACATGAATATTATTTTGAAGCCTCAGCAGTAATTATTACCTTAATATTATTAGGTAAAACCTTTGAGGCCATAGCCAAGGGTAAAACTTCGGAGGCTATTAAAGCATTAATGGGCTTAAGGCCTAAAACTGCCAGAGTAGTTCAAAATGGGGAAGAAATGGATATTCCTATAGAGAAAGTAAAAATAGGAGATATAATAGTGGTTAGACCTGGAGAAAGAATTCCCGTAGATGGCATTATAGTAGAGGGGGATTCTTCCATAGATGAATCTATGATTACAGGGGAAAGTATTCCCATAGATAAAACTATAGGGGATGAGGTTATAGGTGCTACTATTAACAAATTTGGTTCCTTTAAATTTGAAGCCAAAAAAATAGGGAAGGATACAGTATTATCCCAAATAATAAAACTAGTAGAAGATGCTCAAGGCTCAAAGGCTCCAGTTCAAAGATTGGCAGATAAAATCTCTGGCATATTTGTACCAGTGGTTATAGCCATAGCCTTAATCACATTTTTAGGATTTTATTTAGGAAAAGGTGAATTTGATACAGCTTTATTAAATGCAGTAGCAGTATTGGTAATTGCTTGTCCCTGTGCATTAGGTTTAGCCACACCTACAGCTATTATGGTAGGTACAGGTAAAGGGGCTGAAAATGGAATTTTAATAAAATCTGGAGAACATTTAGAAAGGGCTCATAAAATGGATACCATAGTCTTTGACAAAACTGGTACAATTACAAAAGGAGAGCCAGAGCTTACAGATATTGTAGTATTTAATTCTATAGAAAGGGACGAATTACTTCAAATAGCTGCTTCAGTAGAGAAGGTTTCAGAACACCCCCTAGGCCAATCTATAGTTAGAAAGGCCGAAGAAGAATTATTAATGTTAAAAGAACCAGAATCCTTTTTAGCCATACCTGGTAAAGGCCTAAAGGCTCAATTAGATGGGAAAGAGGTGTATATTGGGAATAGAAAATTAATGGAGGATACTAAGGTTTCAATTGAAATAGGAGAAGTAGATTTATTAAAACTAGAAGAAGAAGGGAAAACTGCTATATTAGTTTCTATAGATAATAAATTATCTGGCATAATAGCAGTAGCAGATAAAATTAAAGATAATTCCAAACTTGCCATAGAGGAATTAAAAAATATGGGCTTAGAAATCTATATGATAACAGGAGATAATGAAAGGACAGCCAAGGCTATTGCCAATGAAGCAGGAATAGAAAATGTATTAGCAGAAGTATTGCCTGAAAATAAGGCAGAAGTAGTGGAAAAGATAAAGTCGGAAGGGAAAAATGTAGGCATGGTAGGAGATGGGATTAATGATGCACCAGCCTTGGTCGCAGCAGATGTGGGATTTGCCATAGGTACAGGCACAGATGTGGCTATGGAGGCAGCAGATATAACCTTAATGAGGGGAGATTTAGAAGGAGTAGTTACAGCCATTAGACTTAGCCATAGAACCATGAGAACCATAAAACAAAATTTATTCTGGGCATTTTTCTATAATTCCATAGGAATTCCCTTTGCAGCATTTGGTTTTCTAAACCCAATGATAGCAGGAGCAGCCATGGCCTTTAGCTCCGTATCAGTAGTTAGCAATTCATTGAGACTTAAAAAGTTTAAATAAAATTGGAGGAATAAAAATGAAAAAAACTATAATAATCGAGGGTATGTCTTGTAATCACTGTGTAATGGCAGTAAAAAATGCATTATCAGAAATAGAAGGAGTATCTAATGTAGAGGTAGAATTAGACAATAATAAAGCTATTGTAGAAGGGAAAAATTTATTAGATAATACTCTAAAAGAAGCAGTAGAAGAAGCAGGCTATGATGTAATTGAAATCAATTAGGCTTAGGTGAGAATATGAATTCAGGCAAAGAAAAAGCAGCTCAAAAACTTAAGACTGTTAGAGGGCAGATAGATGGCATAATCAAAATGATAGAGGAAGATAGATATTGTGTAGATATATCTACGCAAATACTATCAGCTATAGGTCTACTTAAAAAGGCCAATATAGATGTATTGAATTCCCATATTCGCTCCTGTGTCAAAGATGCCATACTAGAAGGAGAAGAAGAGGGAGAAGAAAAAATTGAGGAGATAGTTAATATAATAGATAAATATATAAAATAAGACAGGGAAACTTGTCTTATTTTGTCCTAAGAATTACATTGATAAATTATGCACAAAAGGTTATTCTATTATATAGGTAATAGGTACTATAGGAGGGGTAGATTTGAAAAATGATATTAACAATTTTAGGGAATTATTACATAAAGAATTAGAAACAGATGATTTAGACTATGATAAAGTTTTGGCAATGAGTCGAGAATTAGATAAATTAATAGTGGAGTATTATCATAAAAATGAAGAACCTATTGATTTTTAGGCTTTAAAATACTATAATAGATATAAAGGTCAAAGAAGGTCAAATTTTTAGTTTGGAGGAAATTTCATGGAATATAAAGATTATTATAAAATTTTAGGGGTAGATAAGGGTGCTAGTCAGGATGAAATTAAATCTACCTATAGAAAATTAGCTAAAAAATATCATCCTGATTTAAATCCCAATGACAATAGTGCCCAAGAAAAATTTAAGAATATAAATGAGGCCTATGAAGTATTGGGGGATGAGGAAAAGAGGAAGAAATACGATACCTTTGGTAGTGGTTATGATTTTACTAATGGTCAAAATTTTGATCCATCTCATTTTGGTTTTGAAAACTTTGGCAGGGGTGGTAACTACACTTATACTACATCCGGAGAGGGTTTTAGTGATTTCTTCAATATGTTTTTTGGTGGGGAGGATTTTGGAATTTCAGACTTATTTGGTGGTAGATCAAGATCTGCCTATCGTGAACCAGAAAGAGCTAGATACGAATCTGAAATTAACATTACCATAGAAGAAGGATTTAATGGCACTATGAAACCTTTATCTTTTAGAATTGGCAACAAAAATAAATCCTTGTCGGTTAATGTACCAAAAGGAATATTGCCCGGGAAAAAAATAAAGATAAAAGGCGAAAAGGCAGGCATTAATGGAGATATTTATATAAAAATAAATTTTGCTGAAAATGAAAAACTCAGATTAGAAGGCTTAGATTTGTATAAAAAAATAGATATATATCCCTGGGATGCAGCATTAGGTACAGAATTAGTAATAGATACATTATCAGGTAAAAAAGTAAAAGTAAAAATCCCAGCCAATATAGAAACTAGTAAAAAAATACGAATACCAAGAAAAGGATATAGAGATATGAAGGGCAGCAAGGGGGATTTATATATTGAAACCAATATAGTAAATCCACCTAATTTAAGTAAGGAACAGATAAAACTTTATAAGGAACTTAAGGCAATTGACGATTGATAATTTGAAATTCCATAAAGGTGGCAAACAAAACGTCCCTTTGCCACCTTTATTTAATATAGGGAAATAGCAACACTACTATATCTTTTATTAGGGCTATTTCCCTATGGTTTAAACGAGATAAAATAATTAATAATTCTTTTAAATTTTTATTATAATTATTATCTACGATTTCTAATATAGGGTAAAAATTTTTCAAATCCAAATCTTCATTATGTAAATTGGAACCAAATAATAAATAATCTACAGATACATTAAATGTATCTACAAGTTTTGCCAAGGTATCTAAACTCATCTTTCTTTCCCCTCTTTCAATCTGGCCTATATAAAAAGGAGATAATTCGACAATCTCTGCCAAGTTTTCCCTACTTAGATTTAACATTTCCCTCTCTAATCTTATTTTCTGCCCAATGCCTTTTAAATCTAATTGATTTTTACTTTTTTCCATACACTACACTCCCTATATCAACTTTATTATTATAACCAATAAAATTAAATAAGCCCATGGCATAAAAAGCCTATTGCCAAACAGCTTATATAAGGTTATGCTATTATATGAGGATAATGACAATTTATAGGAGGTATAATTTTGAAGGAAGAAATTAATTGTTTTAGGGAACTAATACATAAGGAACTAGAATCAGACAAAATAGACTACAGGAAACTTTTAAAAATGAGCCAAGAATTAGATGAACTTATAGTAGAATACCACCATGGGAAGGATGAAGAATCTTAAGTAGAAAAGGTGGCAAACAAAACGTCCCCTTGCCACCTTATAGTTTCCCAGATTTTAAAATGGATATGAGAAGCAATAGTCCAGCTACTCCTGCTCCTAAATATCCTACAATTCCTATGGCTGAAATGCCATAAATTTTTAATCCCACATTTGCATTGATTACTAGAGAGGAGCTAACTAATAATCCTGCTACAATTATGGCGAAAATCAGTCTATTGACCATTTTGTTTATTTCGTTAAAATTTTCATCCATATTTTTTATTTCTAAATTTAATTTAGCTCTTCCATCTAAAAAACTATTTATTAATTCTAAGGATTTAGAGGATAGTTCTAAGCTAGATTTAACAGAAAGATATAATTTAATAAGGGCTTGGGAAAAATTCATATCCTTTAAATTGCTTTTAAGCATTTGTTCTTCAAAATAAGGTAGGGCTATATCCATTAAGGTTAAATCCTTATCAATTTTAGCTAATACACCTTGGAATATCATCATTCCCTTTACTAAAAGTACTATATCCTTTGGCATATGAATATTGTTATTTTTACATATAATTATTATTTGCTCCAATATTTGGGGTATATCATAATCATAAATGGATTCATCAATATAGGAGGTATACATAATTTCAATATCCTCATATAATTTATTTATATCTATAGGCCCTTTTTTAATTCCTATTTTAACTATGGATTTAGTCATAAGATTAATATCTCCTGTAGCTGCACCTTCTAAAACCTCGTTAAACTTTTTCCTTAAGTTTAAATCTAAAGTTCCCATTAGGCCAAAATCGATATAGGCAATACTATTCTCATGAATTAAAATATTACCTGGATGGGGGTCTGCATGGAAAAAACCATCTTCAAATACTTGCTTAAAATAATTATAGGTAAGTTTGGTAGCCATATCATGAATATCGTAGCCTTGAGCCTTTAACTCTTCAGTATTATCAATTTTAATGCCAGAAATATATTCCATAACTAAAATTTTATCAGTACAATATTTTTTATAGACTTTAGGGCATTTAATGAATTTTATATTTTTATTGTTCTCGGAAAATTTAATTATATTGTGCATTTCCTCTGTAAAATTTAATTCTTTTTCCGTAGCCATCTTTAATTCTTCTACAACCTGTAGCATATCTACTACTTCACCAGTGGCAGTGAAATTAATAAATGGAGCCAATTTCTTAAGTATTTGAATATCTGCTAGCATTTTTTCTTTTACATTAGGCCTTTGAACTTTAACTACAACTTTTTCTCCATTATATAGTTTAGCAAGATATACCTCTGCTAAGGATGCAGAAGCAATAGGAATTGTATTAAATTCCATAAAAATATTTTCAATAGAATCCCCTAATTCAGTTTCAATAAACCCTTTCATAATATTAAATTTTCCGGGGCTTACATCATCCTGAAGTTTTTGCAATTCTAATATATATTCCATAGGTAATATATCAGGCCTAGTAGACAAAATCTGCCCAATTTTTACAAAGGTTGGACCTAATTCTTCCAAGGCCAATTTTAATTCCCGAGGATTTCCTATGCCATTTTTAAAACCATGCTTTACAGAAACAGATATAATTTCTCTTAATCTTTTTTTAGTATAATTATTATCCATAGCAAATAAAACACCCTAGAAACAGGGTGTTTTGACCTCCTAATTATTTTTTCTCTAATTCATCAATTCTCTTGCTTAGATTATCTATATCTTCTTTTGTAGCCAGATTTAGGCTGTTTATTTGAACATTATCTTTATTATCTTCAACTACCCTTTTTAATTCTTCATTTAACTGTTTACCTTGTTCTACAGTTATCTTACCCTTTTCTACTAAATCTCTAACTAATTCATTAGACTTTTCGTAGGTTAAGGCTAAGCTTCCTATACCTGCAAAAAATATGTTTTTTAATAAATCTTCCATCTTTATCCCTCCTTAGATTTAAGTAAGTACATCTAATAACATTCCCTTAATATCATCTAATTTTTGAAGTATTTTTATTCTATTGCCTTCAATATCTAAAAAGTCCTTAGTCAATTCATCTAATTCCTTATCTACCTTCTTTACTAAAGAATATACCCTATGACGACCTCTTCTATCAAGAGAATTTTCTTTGTAAAACACATGGGAGTTATTGACAGAGATATCTAGAAAATCCCTTACTAATCCCTTATACTCAACTAAATCTTCAATAAACAAGCTATCTTGTAATTTATTAGTTTGTGTTTCTATTTTATTATATAAAATTTTAAGTTCTTCTCTAATATGTTCTTGTTCTATTTCCATCAATTTATTTTTGAAAGCTTTTTGGGCACCATTTTTATTGTCTATTCTAGTATCTTTAACCTGAATAATATTATTTATACCTACCCTTTCAATTCTAGACATCTATTCTCACTCCCTTATATTTCTATTATATACTATCGGCAAGAAATATGAAATTATAATATTTTATTTAAGGAAAAGCTGAAACAAGTCGATATAATAGGTGGAAAGTAAAATAGAGGATGATAATATGGAAGCTATAAAATTAAATAATAAGGAAAATTTAATAGAAAATTATGGCCTAAAACCTCAACTTTTTTACGATATTGAGGGGAATTTAATTGAAAATAATGGAAAGGATATAAAGATAGAAAAAACTGTAGATAATAAGGAGATAGTTTATTCTTTAAGGTTAAAAAAGGGGATAATAGGGGAATTAGGGAATAAAGTCCTAATAGATAAAGAAAATATATTGTCAGTAAAAGTAGAAGAAAAAGCAAAAGACAAAACTCCCCTATCTATTAATAAGAAGGAAACTATTAAAAAATTAGGGCTAGAGGACAATGAAGAAACAGAGGAGACCATAGAATATCTAATAGAAAATGAAATTCCTATAACAGAGGAAAATATAAATTCTTTTTTAATGTCTAAAAGATATTTATCAGAAATTGTAGATAATTTAGACTTAGAAACTTCCATTAAACTATTAGATAGAGGCATAGACATAGAGGAAGATCCATTACAAAAAATCGTAGAGGCATTGGGTGAAATTAAAAATGAAAGCAAAGAGCTATCATTATTAGAAATACTAGGTTTAGATAGAAAACTAAATTATAAAGAAGCAGAGGCTATAGCCAAAGAAGTATATGGCAGAAAAATGGGGAAGGATGTCTATGATAGTATAATAGCATTACATAATGAAGGTGTAGAAATCAATCGAGAAAACATAGAAAAGATAATGGAAATCATGGACAAGGCCTATGATTTGCGAGATTATGAAGATGAGAGGCTAATTATAGCTTTTAAGGAAGATTTAGATATAAATATGGAAAATCTATATAAATTAAAACACTCCTATAAGATTGGGGATTTAGGAGAAAATATAGCCACGCCCCTATATGAAGAATTCTTAGTAGAAAAAGATAGAAATATAGAAGATATATTATATATAAAATTTTTATTTTCACTAATGAATTCATCTCTGTTTTCATGGAGTAAATGAGCAATA
>DAIMNI010000025.1:18258-27784 GCA_036720245.1 Tissierellia bacterium
TGAAAAAAATGTAGAAAATATAAATTTAATGAGAGCTTTTGTCCACTATGATTTAGATATAGATTTAAAAAACTATGAAGAAATAATTGATATGAGGAAGAATTTAAGGGAACTTTTAGATATTTTGGATGAAAACTCTATAGCCAAATTAATGGATAAAGAGATTGATATACTAAATACAGATATTAAGGAATTAATAGATATAATTAAAAATGAAACTTTAGATAATAAAAATATTGAAATCAAAGAAAGCCCTGAAATATTAAAGAATATAGAAGAATTAAAAACCATAACAGATAAAGAACTACTTCAATTAATTAAATCTGGAGAAGATTTTAAAATAGAAAATCTAGTTGAAATAAAGGATACTAATTTAAACTTAGAGCAAGATTTAGATATTAAAACAGTGGAAAAAGCTGTTACCCTTAATAATATATTTAATACTTTAGGTGAATTAGACTCTAAGACCATATCTTTTGCAGTTAAAAGATCTAATAATATATGCCTTAACAATTTATATGAAGCTAAGGTTCACTTAAAGGAAATAGATGAAGTCTTAGTAGAAACTGTAAATTCAATAGAAGAATCTATAATTCGACAGGAATATTTAAATGCTAAGGTTAATACTTCCCTGAATTTAATAAAAATGAGTATTAGCGAAGGAGTGGCATTGGAATATATGCCTTTGGGGGAATTAAATAATTATATAGACAAAAAAACAAATAGATATAGAGAAATAGACAAAACAATACAGGAAATAAAACATATTAAAGGAAAAGAAGATTATTTAATACCAAAGGTTATCAAAAATGGACTAAATATGACATTGGGAGATATTAAAGATTTAGATAAGTTTTTAAGTTCGGAAAAGGGCTTTGGAGATGAATTAAATAATTTGTTCAAAGGAGATAATCCAGAAATGAAAAGTGGTATTCAAAATTTAGAAAATAGGGTAAAGGAATTTTCTGGTTCCTTAAAGGGTGGAGGGGAGGATATTAGAGAAAATTATAAAGAAATAATAAACACTTTAGAGGATTTAAATAATTCCTTTGATTTAAATGAAAATCCCAATGAAAACATGGATAATATTCAAAAATACTTAAAGCTACAAAATAAATTAGAAAAGGATTTAGTATTACAATTGCCCATAGAGGAAAATGGAATATATAAAAATGTAAATTTAATAATTCCAGGTGGAAATAGGGGAATTGATAAAACCAATATGCTGTTTTATTTTAATTTAAATACAGAAAATTTAGGAGATATAAAAGTTAATTTAGAGGTGATCGAAAAGGATATATATATGGAGTTCGTAATAGAAAAAGATGAAATTATTTTGAATAATAAAGATTTATTAGAAGCAGGTTTAAATAAAATAGGCTATAATTTAAAAGAATTAATGGCGGATAGGTGAAAAAAATGAAAAAAATTCGTCTAGTATCAGAAAAGCAAGCTAAAAAGGCCTATACTAAAGGTAAGGTTCTAAATAAAACACCTTTAAAAGAGGAAATTTTAAAAGAAGAACTCTGTATAGACACTGTAGATACATTACCTGATGAAGTATTTTCAATTTTAGGGGAAACCCTATTATTTATAGATAAAGTGAATAGAATCGAGGGGGACAAAAATGAGAATAAATAATAATATACCAGCATTAAATACCCATAGAATGTTAAGCATGAATACTAATAGTTTGCAAAAGACTTTAGAAAAATTATCCTCTGGAAAGAGGATCAATCGAGCTGCAGATGATGCAGCAGGACTGGCTATATCTCAAAAAATGGATGCCCAAATTAGAGGCCTTCGTCAAGCCTCTAGAAATGGATTAGATGGCATATCCCTAATTCAAACAGCAGAAGGAGCTTTAAATGAAGTCCATGCTATGCTACAGAGAATGAGGGAATTATCAGTACAAGGGGCCAATGGTATATATGCAGATGGGGGCGATGGAGAGGGCGGAGATTTAAACGCCATAGCCAATGAAATGAAAGAGTTGACAGAGCAAATAGATAAAATAGGAAAAGAGACTACCTTTAATGGGATATATTTGTTGAGGGGGAAATTGGAAGACGAAAAAGAAGGATCAGGAGGGACAGTGGATCTAGAAAAGGAGATGCTAAGGCTTCATATAGGGGCTAATGAAGATGAATTTATAGAAATAGATATGGAAAAGATAAATATTACTGTTGTTAAAAAAAGTGCTGATCCTAACGATGATCCCAAGGGATTGGATATTCTAAATGGTATAATTGAAAACGATAAAGATCAAAGTGGAAATACCATAGATGGCAAATTCAAAGTCAAAGATGACGAACTAAAATCAGAAGATTTTAATTCTGCCATAAAAGTATATGATGATGCAGTCAAAACCGTAGCCTCCCACCGTTCCACATTAGGCGCATACCAAAATAGATTAGAACATACTATTAAAAATTTAGATAATACAGCAGAAAATTTAACAGCAGCTAAATCTAGAATAGAGGATACAGATATGGCTATAGAGATGAGTGAATTTGTTAAATTATCCATATTACAACAAGCAGGTACCTCAATGTTATCTCAGGCTAATCAATTGCCTCAAACGGTATTACAGTTATTACAACAATAGGGTGGTGTAATATATGGAATTGGAAAAGAGAATTTTATCTACTAATGATGCAGGGCTTATAGCTATATTGTATGAAGCTTTAATAGATAATTTTAATAAATCTATAAAAGTAATTGAAGAAAAAGAATTTGAAAAGCTAAATGAAATTACCAATCACTCTAGGGATATACTTACAGAATTAATGGTACAATTTGGTGGAAAAGACCAAGTTTCTAAATATATTACAGAAATAAGTTTATATTTAAATAGATTAATTACAGAAGGAGAATATGAAAAAAACCCATTTATTTATAAGAATTGTATAAAAATAGCCACTCCAATATTAGAAGCTTTTAAAGAATTAGAAATTAAATCAGATCCTAAAACTGTGGCAGGACTTACTTATGGGAAAAATACTTTAGATGAATATTCTTTTCAAAATAATAAGACCTTTGAAGGATAATAAAAAGACTGTGGAATTTCCACAGTCTTTTTATCTTATATGTAACCGTGCACCTAGTTTTGCCGCTATACTCTAAGCGTTACCTAAACAGTTAACTCGAAACAGGCACCCCCATGGCACACGAAAGGGTCTACTTACCGCTGCTTCCTCCCGGATCTGACGGGGTTCGTAGGTTTCCGTTGCATAGGACCCATTTGTCAACATCACTTATTTAGGGCAGGCCCTAAAATATAAAACGTCTAGGCTAGGAATTCAATCCTGCTATAGCGGATTGCAGGTTATAGGGCACCGCTACCTCCCCATCTAGCACGGCAAAATTTATAATGGCGGAGAGAGAGGGATTCGAACCCTCGAAACGCTTATCACGTTTACCCGCTTTCCAGGCGAGCGCCTTCAGCCAACTCAGCCATCTCTCCAGAAGACTTAGTACAAAAAGGCTTACTACAGAATAACATTATACTCAAAAAGACCCGAAATGTCAAATAAAATTTTTAAAATGTTTGTACCCGGTACCAACCTTAATTTCTCCGTAACAAAGTGGAGGCATTAATTAGGAGTGTCCGGTAGGACGGGCTTACTGATTTATTGAAAATGTCATCTGCTGTTTTTTGAATGCCTAGAAGTCTATAGTCCTCGTATTAATATATGGTATAATATATCTACACGATAAATACAAAGGGAGGCAAATTATGAAATACAATTTTGACGAAATAATAGATAGAAAGGGTACTAATTCAGCTAAATGGGAGCCAGAAGCTTTGAAAGAAATGTTTGGGGCATCAGATGTACTACCTTTTTGGGTAGCTGATATGGACTTTAGAATAGCACAGCCAATTATAGATGCAGTTGTAGAACGAGCAAAACATGGAATATATGGTTATGGCATTAGAACGGATTCCTATTTTGATGCAATAATAAATTGGACAAGCAAAAGATTTGGCTGGAATATAGAAAAAGAATGGATAGAATACACCCCAGGGGTAGTTCCAGCAATTAATTATATACTACAGGCTTTTACTCAACCAGGAGATAAGGTACTAATTCAAGAACCCGTTTATTATCCTTTTAAAAATTCCATAATTAATAATAATCTTCAGGTAGTAAATAGTCCATTGAAATGCAATGGAGAAAAATATGAAATGGATTTTCAGGATTTTGAAGAAAAGATAAAAGACCCAGAGCTTAAAGCTTTTATACTATGTAATCCTCATAATCCCGTTGGAAGGGTATGGGACAAGGAGGATTTAATAAGAATAGGGAATTTGTGTTTAGAAAATGATGTATTAGTAATTTCCGATGAAATTCATAATGATTTGGTGTATTCGGGGAATACTCATACAATGTTTGCATCAATTAGTGAAGAATTTGCTATGAATTCCATAACTTGCACAGCCACTAGTAAAACTTTCAACTTGGCAGGTATGCAATCCTCTAATATAATAATACCAAATCCAAAATTAATGGAGGAATATAGAAAAGTTTTAGAAAGGCATAATATTGGCGGGCAAAATCCATTAAGTATTGTAGCTATAGAAGCTGCATATAATTATGGGGAAGAGTGGTTAGAAGAATTATTGACCTATTTAGAGGGAAATATAGATTTTATGGAAACTTATCTAAAAAAACATTTACCAAAGGCAAAACTTATAAAACCAGAGGCCACTTATTTAGCTTGGGTGGATTTAAGAGCATATGAAACTAATGGAGAAAAATTAGAAAAAACTATTATAGAAAAGGGAAAGGTAGCTTTTGATGGCGGTACTTGGTTTGGTGAAGGTGGAGAAGGCTTTGTAAGAATAAACTTTGCCTGTCCTAGAAATTTATTGGAAGAAGGGTTAGATAGGATGGTTAGGGCGATTAAATAAATTAAATGATAAACTAGGGATAAAAAATAACCACCCTGCTGACACCAGGGTGGTTAAACGTATTTAATCTCCAGTTGGCAATCGCATTTGTGCGAATCCGATTACCTTCAATATTATTATACCACAATATTAAGGAAAATAAATATTGTGCAATTAATAATTTCTATTTTTCTAAATTTACTTAACTACAAAACTAAAATAGACCCCTTTTTGTATTGCAGTCTAATTTAGTTTTTCAATTGGCCTTCTCTTTTAAGTATTGCATGAAAACTTTCTATACAAGCATTATCATAAGGACAACCTTTAGCACCATATGATAGCCTAAATCCCTTATAGGAACTGCGAGTAATTTAAATATAGCTTTATAGTGCTGAGAAAAACTACAGATTTACTTTTTATTTTTTTCTAGAAAATTAACAGCAGTGTTTGCAAAGAAAGCTGCGGCAGGTACTAGAGTATCGTTACTTGGATAAAACCGAGAATTATGCAATGGAAAAACCTTTTCATCAGAAGAGGAAACACCGAAGAGAGCAAAACAAATCGGAGCTTTACTACTGTATAAAGAAAAGTCCTCTGATATTGAGACCGGGTCTAAGGCTACACAGCAATCATCACCAAATAAAACCTCTGCACTTTCATGCATGATTTGATAAAGCTCTTGGTGGTTAACAACAGCTGCTGCACTGGGTAAAAAGGAAACCTTAGCCTGACAATCATAAGCTTTTGCAGTAGAAATACTGATTTCCTCTATAGATGCCAAAATAGTTTTCCTAGTCTCTTCAGAAAAAGTGCGAATACTACCTAATAAAGTGTAATCCTCAGGAATAACATTATCAGAAAATCCTGAGTTAACTGCACAAATTGAAACCACTCCCTGGTTATGCACTGGTAGCCTTTGGCTAACGATACTTTGTATTGCCATTACCAGAGCAGAGCCTGCTATAATAGGATTTTTAGCATTGTGAGGTTCTGAGCCATGCCCACCTTTTCCCTTTACTACAATTTCAAAGCTGTCCTTAGATGCCATAATAGCTCCAGCTCTAAGACCAATTTCACCTAATTTTAGATTTGGCCAAACATGAAACCCAAAGACCGCCTTTATATCCATCTGTTCAAAAAGACCAGAGTCTACAATCTGCTCTGCCCCGTATATTGTTTCCTCAGCTGGTTGAAAGATAAAAATTACGTTACCTGGGATGTGTTCCTTCTGTGGCGCTAGTATCATTGCTGCCCCTAAAAGTGCTGACATATGTACATCGTGTCCACAGGCATGCATCACATTTTTAACTATGGAGGCATCTTTTCTTCCAGTTTCCTCCTGAACAGGCAAAGCGTCAATATCAGCTCTTAGTGCCACCGTTACACCTGGTTTCCCCCCTTCTAGTAGGGCACATACCCCTGTTTTTAGATTTAAATCTAAAATCTTTAGCCCAAGTGCCTTTAGCTCTTTTATTAGCATTTTCGTAGTATTATATTCCTGTGAGCTTAGCTCTGGGTTTTGGTGAAGTATAAAGCGTATTCTTTTAAGATCATTTCTTAATTCCACATAATCATTTTCTGCAAACCTATCATTAAACGTCGTTTTCATTTCCTTTTCCTCATCCCTTCTCAGAAGTTTTTTTATTTTAATTATCCTTTTCCATAATTTTATAGAAAGTATAACAGCATATTTTGTAGAAGTCAAAAATCTCCAAACTCTAAATTTTAGAAGGCTACTCTCTTAGAAATTGATATTTTGGGTGTATTGTTGTATTATTTAGTGAGGTGGTGAAGAAATGAATAATAATTATTATCTTTTGACAAATTTGTTATCAGAGAAAGAACAAAGCGTTATTATGAGCATTGTTAAACATATTGAAAAAGACCCTACCAAAGTTGGTATCCAACAAATTGCAAACGAAAACTATGTTTCCACATCTTTTGTTATGAAGCTATGTAAGCGACTTGGTTTTAGCGGATACAGTGAGCTTTATTATACTTTAATAAAAAATGTGGAGACAATGATCAACGAAAAGTCTGACCGTTTTGAAACCATAAAAAACCTTGTTGATAATTATGATGAGGAACAGGTAGAAAGGTTTTGCGATATTCTAAAGGACTGTAAAGAGCGTAAAATCTTTGTTGTCGGTGCAGGCTTTGCAGGAACTGTGGCAGAGTATATGGTGGAACGTCTTGCAGTATGTGGCTTTATGGTCTTTAACCGTGTGCATTTTTATGACTTGATGATGTTTAACTCTAGTGTTGATAAGCGAATGGTAACTAATATTGAGCCCTCAGTTATTATCGCAATATCACAAAGTGGGGAAACGGAAACCGTCCTCGAAAATGTTAGCGAAGCAAAGAAATACGGCTTTAAAGCTGTGACATTTTCCCGTCGTGATGAAACCTCTTTATCCAAGCTGTCAGATATTAACTTTGTAATTGATGCCTCAAAACAAACACTTATTGGAGAATTACCCAACCCTTTTTTTGGTAAGGTTATCCTTGTTTTTGAGGAGCTAATAGCAGCATGTTTAGGATAGATAACAGACTAAATATCCTTTTATATAAAATATCTTTATTTCCCTAAAAAAGCTATTATAGTATATCTGTTTAAAAATAATTGTACCTAAATAGAAAATTTTGTACAGTTTTTCTATGTTATACTGAAGATAAATAAGGTCTCATAAAAAAATTAGCTATTCAGAGGAGGAAAATATGAAGCAGAATGTAAAGACAATTCTGTTTGATCTAGACGGTACAGTTTATCAAAACACCACCTTTCACCATGATTATTTAAAGTTTCTGGTGAAGGGTACTAAATATGAAAGCTGGGAAAAACCACTAATAAAATTTGCTGAAGATATTTTTTCAGGTAAAAAACTATCTATGAATCAGTTTTACGAAGTTGATTTAATATCTCCAAGCACCCCAGAAGAATTGTCTCTAGCTCTAAAAAAACGCATCTGTCCAAAAATGACCTATCAGAAGGCAATTGAAAAAAGCGATGTTATGTTTCTTGGAGATGCCTGGGCGGTAGTAACTATTATAGGTAAAACTCTAGGCCTTTTGGAAAATGACCGAGGTGAGATTATCTATCGGCGTACTCGAAATAAAATGGAGCAGGATGGCATGAAAGGCAACCCTAGATTAAAAAAAGCTATTGTTAACTTGTCTCAGAGGCATAATATAATACTTATGAGCAACTCTTATAAAAATACAATAATAGAGTTTCTACACCAATTAGACTTTGACAACATTTTTCAGTGTATTTGTAGTAGTGCAAATAAGCCTTTTGAAATTATAGAAAATCTTAACAAAATAGACCCAGAAATATTAAAAGCACCAGAAAACATTATTGCTATTGGCGACAATGCCTACAACGATTTGATGCCTATACAGCAAAAAGGTGGCTACACTGTATGGCTTAATCCTTTTGTAAACATTACACATCCTGTATGTGATGTTGAGCTAGTAACATTAGATGATTTAGCGATATTTTTAGATACGTTATAAAAATATAAATAAGTGCAAATTATGGAGGCGAACGCGATGAAAAAACAAAAATGGATTGCATTTCTATTGTGTGCAGCACTAATTATGGCTCTGTTTACTGCTTGTGGTAAAAAAAATACCCCTGCTGTAACAGATACAGACACTGGCGCAGGTGCAGAAAACAGTAATGCATCTAATGAAAAGATTGAAATTGTTTACTGGCATACTTATACCGACCAACATGAGGACGCTTTATTAAAATTAATTAACAGTTTTAACTCCTCTCAAGATAAGTATGAGGTTGTACCAGAGCAACAGCCATACAGTGAGATTGACAGTAAGCTAATGCAAGCAGTTCGTAATAATACAGGACCAGATATTGTAAACCTATTCCCTTCCGATGCAGTTGACTATATAGCAAATGACCTAATTGTTGATCTTTCAGTATATATAAATGACCCTGAAATTGGCATTCCTGATTTTAAAGAGCAAATGGCCGAAGGGCAATACGAAGAAATAACCCAATGGGGTGAAGACAGAATTTATCTGTTTCCATGCACAAATGTTGGTGAAGTGCTTTTCTACAACAAAACTATGTTTGACAAGTATGGATTAGAGGCTCCAAAAACATGGACAGATGTTGAGGAGTATAGCAAGATAATCCTAGAAAAGGAGGGGATTCCAGGCTTTGGAACCGACTCAATTACCGACACTTACCTATGCCTAATTAAACAAGCTGGCAGCGGTTATATTGACGCAGAAAACAAAGATATTGACATTGATGAAACTATCGGAAAAGAAAAACTTAATTGGATTGCAGATGGAGTTAAGGATGGCTACTTCCGCTTAGTTGGTGAAGATGAATTTTTTTCAGGCGTATTTGGAAGCCAGGCTATAGCTTCCTACATTGGTTCTAGTGCAGGTGTCTCTTATGTTGAAGCTGCTGTAGGGGATGCTTTTGAGGTTGGTTGTATACCAATTCCACAAGAAGGTCCGGTTAAGTATATCTCTCAATGGGCGAATAACTTTGTTTGCTTAAGTCAAACTGAAGAGCAAGCCCGTGCCTCTTACGAATTCCTAAAATTCTTTACCTCTGAAGAAGCTGTAGTAGATTGGGCTATTGCTTTTGGTAGTGTT
>DAIMNI010000026.1:0-27723 GCA_036720245.1 Tissierellia bacterium
CTATTTTAACAAAATCAATATTATCAAGGTTAAGCAAATAAGTACAATTAAAAAATCTTATATAATTATGTTTATTATAGATTCTTTTTATACTTCTAGAAGTTAAAAAAAGAAGCCTTAAACTATTTTAGTTTAGAGCTTCTTTTCCTTGTATTTCCCAATAAAAAAATCATACTATAGAATAACAGTAACTTTTGAAAAATTAAATACCACAAGAATAAAAAATATAGACAAAATGATATTGATTAAATATTTCCCTTTATTATGTTTTTGTATATTATATCATAATTTATGGAAAATCTCAGGAGTTAATTGCTAAGTCCTTTCAAAAATCTGTATTAAAATTGGTGCTGGGCACGAACATTTGGGACATTGAGAACCGTCCCTGCTGTCCCACCCCTTGTTTTATTTCAACAAGAATCCATACTTTACTGGATCTTCTTCTCCTATTACCAAATTATTAAAGCCTGTAATATATGCTGAACCTGTCATTTCAGGTATTACGGCCTTAAAATCACCAACTTTAGTTTCTTCCAAAACCCTTCCTCTAAATTTAGTTCCAATAATACTTTCATATACAAAAGTTTCGTTAATACCTAATTCTCCTCTGGAATATAATGTAGCCATTTTTGCACTAGTACCAGTCCCACAAGGAGATCTGTCTGCTTGTCCTGAACCAAATACTACCACATTTTGATAATCTGCATCTTTGCTTTTCGGCTTTCCGTAAATTTCTATTAAATCTACAGTTCTAATATAAGGCTTGGTTGGATGCTGAACTTTAATCTCCCTATTGATAATTTCCCTTAATTTCATGGCTTTTTCAATTATTATATTGGTGTTTTCAGGCTTAATACTAAGCTTTAATTCACTATCTTTTATTATAGCAAAGAAAGAACCACCAAATGAAATGTCAAAGGTAACCATTCCAATGCCCGGGAATTCTACCTGTGCATCTTTTTTATACAAAAATGAAGGTACATTGACTATGGAAACCTCCTTGGCTTTTCCATTTTCTACTTTTGCATTAGCCTTCACTAAACCAGCAGGGGTTTCTAATACTATATTGGTAACTGGCTCCGTTACTTTAACCATGCCAGTTTCTACTGCAATAGTTGCTGCACCAATACTGCCATGGCCACACATATTTAAATATCCACCACTATCCATAAATATTACGCCTAAATCTGCATCTGGCACAGTGGGAGTAGTGATTATAGAGCCAAACATATCATTATGTCCCCTTGGCTCATACATTACAGCCGTTCTAATATAGTCCAAATTAGTTTCCAAATATCTTTTCTTATCCACCATAGTTTTTCCAAGTATAGGTGGCATGCCTCCTACTATAGTTCTATTAGGTTCCCCCATTGTATGAGAATCAATTGCGTGTAAATTCTGCATAGCTAACCTCTCCTTTATACTCTTGCTATATATTCATATGGAAGTTGAACTATTTTCCCTGCTGTATCAATTTCCACTAATTTAAGTAATGTATCTCTACAAATATTGTATTGCATTTCCACATCATTAGGTGCTCCCGCATTTGCACCCATGGGTACTAGAGGGGCAACTGCCCTAGGGGTACCACTTTGTCTTACTACTGGAGGAAGAGCAGCTATTATTATTGTAGGTATACCTGCTCCCTCAATCGCTCTCTGCACAATCACGGCAGAGCGGTGACAAGTCCCTCACCCTGCTGTCATAATTACTGCATCTACATTTTCATCCTTCAAAACCTTCGCAATTTCAGGTCCAGTTTCATTTTTAAACTTTTCCTGATTTCCACCTCCCCCCATAAACCCAATATGGATAGGAGCTATTGCCTTTATAAAACCATCCCTTGCAAGTTCATGTATTCTATCTATGGGAAACATACAATTTATATCTTTATTTACATCTCCATTATCATATCCACCGTGGGATACCATTAATTCACTAGATGGAGTAGTATCCTCTATTTTCCTAAATGTAAAATCTCCAGAAAGATTAAATCTTTTATCTGTCTTTTTATGAACGCCAGCTGCCGTAACCAATGCAATAGTCATATCCTTTAATTCTTTAGTTACAGGAGTAAATACTGGCTGAGGTGTAATTGGTACAAATATTTCAGACTGTAATCCTTTTACTACCATTTCTATACCTCCTTGTCTTTTCTGTCTAGATTATTTAAGTATTTATTATTTGGTACTGAACTTAAAACTTCCACATAACTCATATTAAGGCAAACTTCTTGCCCTAATTTCAATGGATAATCCGTAATTAGCATTCGCATTGGAATTTTTAAAAATCCCATTCTACCTTTAAAATCTATACCTACAGCACCATCAGATATTTCTACAATGATGCCCTCCATATATCTCGCTTCATCAATATATTTCATATTCACACCTAATTCTTAACTATATTTTTTCATTGCATCTTCTATTAATTGCAAATTGTTTTCCTTTATCTTCGGATCCCATTTTCTCTCTGGTGCTAATACTTCCTCCCCAGCCATTGCAGCCTTTAACATAGCTAATATTCTAATTCCATCATCCTTAGTTAATGTATTACATCCAAGTACTTCGTTTTCAATTCCGCCCTCAGTTTTATTTAAATCTACCATGTGGGTCATATACTCATTGCCAACTACCAATGCACCTTGTACTGCACAGAAAGACGCACCTACTACTGATACTCCCCTCATACCTATTTGTTCAATATGACTTGCAAAATCAATATGATTATTTCCAAAACCTTCAGTAGTAACAACTGCCCCATCTACATCCATAGCCTCAACTGTCATACCAACTCTTTTAGATACATAGAATTTTTCCGAATTAATCTGTGGACTACCTACTAATATAATTCCACATAAATCTATATCTTCATCCTTTAAAGCTTCTATTATAAGAGGTTCTCTAAAATAATGTCTTGAACATTCCTTGCTAGCAGGTCCAATACAAGTAAGTGCATGTATAGCCCCATCTAGTATTTCAAGAGGCGAACAAACTACTGGCACATTTCCAAGGTCTACATTAGGCTTTGCCCCTAATACTCCAATTGGTTCCATTGGCAGTATTAAATTATCATGCATAGCACCTTGACCCATGATTTCTTTAACAATTACAACTTTTTTCTTATTAGGCCTTCTATAATGAATAAATTCCTCTTCTGAAACTACTAAAGAATCATCTAATTTCTTCAAAGCCTCTCTAATTTCCTGTGTAATAAAATCTGTAGCCTTGTGAGCCGCCAAAGGTCCTGGCCTTTCCATATTTGTATGTGCCTTAATTGTAACTTCCGTTTTAATAAATATCTCACCTTTTTCAGGAGCACCTGGTCTTCCCCACATTATATTTTCTTCCAATATACCTTCTGAAGAACCAAATTCACCAATTTGAACTCCATTTTCGTCAGTCCCTGTAACCATCATAATTACTCCATCTAATACTCTGGTATTTCCACTACCTAATTTACTATCTTCTTCTTTTGTAGCTATAGCTTGTACATCCATTATAGTTTCTGAATAAGTATTATATTTATCTGGAGTAATGATTTCTATATCTATTTTCTTAACTAATTCATCTACCTTTATAGCATTTTCTGTAATATTTTTCCTAATATAAAGGGTGGTACCCTCAATCTTGGTTTCTTCTCCAAATTTAACTTCATCTATTTTAAAATACTTTTTAGTAAGTTTTCTAATTTCTTTAGGTTGAACTTCCTTTGTAGCTGTAGGGGTGCTAGTCTCTTGAATGACTTTTGGCATCTGAAGTGCAGAGTACCCTCCTAATGGAATCTCTATATCTATATCCTTGCCTTCTCCAATTTTTATTTTTAATACACCAGGATTATTTCCTCCACTTAGATTAGGTGCTAAATCTTCTTTCATTTCAAATCCTTCTAACATGTCCCCTTTAATTGGTGTAAGGGCTGGTACATCTTGATTAAGTTTTTTACCAATAACATCATTTCGGCTTAATACTTTCTCATCAAGTTTAATAAGAAGTGAATCCTCAAGTTTTTCAAAATTCATTGGATTTTCTAAATCATCTACTTCTATTATATCTCCAGCCTTCATATTATTTTTGAAAACTGCCTTTTCATTAGCTTGGGAAAGTCCCTCTAATATATCAGGTGTTAAAGGAGTTAATGAATCTACAGTTTTTAGAATCTTAGCCCCAATAGCCTGACCAATTTTTGCACAATTTTTTGGTATTGAAACCAATCCAGAATCCTCTAAATCAGGAAATATGCTTGGATCTTCAAGGTGTTCTGCCTCTATTATAGTCCCTTGTTTTGTTCTACAACATACAATAGCAAATTCATCTTTAAGTTTTTGTGCTTGCTCACTGCTTATTGACATATTTCAAGCCTCCTTAGCAAAATTATTCTTCCATTGGAAGTCTTCTACTTAATTCATGATCTACAGTTCTAAATATATGATCCGTATGATGATATACGGGCATTCCCATATTAGGTGCACAACACATTACTGTGTTTGTACAATCATTACAATTAGATATTAAAATTCTTTCAGCTCCACTTTTCTTAAGTGCCATTACTGCCTGAACTTGTCCAGGACAATTCCCTGGTGTTAAGCATTTGTTTGTCCCTTTTATATTTACAAGATTTTTACAATTGCTTACTCCTACAACCTTTGAACCCATTTTGCTAGCTATATCCCTAAGCCTTATTTCATCGGCACCACAGGCACATACTAATAATCCTATTGGCCCATTAAATTCTGGCAAAGAAATAGTAACTATTATGCCACCAGAAGTCTTTGTAACTACTGAATTACCAATATCACAAGCCTTCCCTGTATATGGCCCACCAATTACTATCTCCCCAAATTCCCCAGAAATGCCTCCACATCTATTTATAAGATTAGCTATTGAAGTTCCTATGGGAATTTGAAAAAACACATTGGACTCTTTCCCATTTTTCAATTTACCAGCTACTGTAATATCCTTATCTATTACAGGCTTTAAATCTTCTACAGCCCTCGTTAAATTTGCCAAAGTTTCACAATTTATAACTACAGAATTAGCTTCAATAGGTAGTTCATCGGGGCCCAGCCATTTGCCAAAAATCTCATGTATTAGTGCCCTTTCTTCTCCCATTGGGTAGATATCCCTTAATTCTTTTATTTCAATATCCTTAGCCCCGTTAATCACACTTTTTAATGCAATAATGGCCTTTTGGTTTTTAGATTTTATAGCTATGTATCCCTTTGGAGCCTTAGTAGCCTCCATTGCATATCTTAGACCCTTTATGACTATATTAGGATTTTCTTCTATAAACTTTATATTGTGATTCAAAATCGGTTCACATTCTACACAATTTGCAATTACATAGCCATCTGGAATTTCTGATTTAAGTTTTATATAGGTGGGAAATCCTGCTCCACCAGCACCTACTATTCCCGCCTCATAAGCAGTCTCCGCTATGGAATCACATTTCTTTATTTTTATATAATCCTCACTATTTGTAAGTTCTCCCTCAATTTCAATTACATCTTCATTTATATTTATTACTTCTCCCGTTACACTGGAATAAATTTTAGCCCCAAGGCCATTTGTTTCTCCAATGCATTGCCCTCTTAGCACCTTATCTCCTACATTTACTACAGGAGTACAAGGTTTTCCTATATGCTGTTTTAAAGGAAATGAATACCTCGCCATAATTTCCCTCCTAATTGTTATTATTTTAACTATCCCCACAATATTCTATCATATTTTACATTTTTCTGCACTATTTTTAAAATTAGTTTGATAAGTTTTAGATAAAGAGTTAAAATGTAAATGAAATATTGAAATATAGAAGGGGGAATATGTGGTGAAAACAATATTTACAGGTGGATTATTAATTGATGGGAATGGAAATGCCATTGAGAATTCTATGGTGATTGTAGAAGATAAAAAAATTAAATATGCAGGTCCCAATAAGGATATGGAACTTGATGGTGAAGTAATTGACATCACTGGCAAAACTATAATGCCTGGCTTAATTGATACTCATCTTCATTTTAGTGGCAATCTAAGCGATGATGATACAGAATGGGTATTAGAACCAGTTATTCAAAAAACCATAGTAGCAGTAGCCCAAGCAAGGGAATCTTTAGAGCACGGATTGACAACAGTTGGGGAGATTTCCCGTTCAGGTATACATATTAGGAATATGATTGAAGAAGGTGTTATTCCAGGACCTAGAGTTATATCTGCTGGATTAGGATTTTGTAGAACTGCAGGCCATGGAGATTCCCATAAACTACCTTTAGAATATAATGATATGTCTCATCCTTGGGCTGAAAGAGTAGATGGTCCTTGGGAACTTAGACGTGCCATTAGAAGAAGACTTAGAGAAAATCCCGATGCAATTAAAATCTGGTCTACAGGTGGAGGAATATGGCGACATGATGCCAAAGCAGACCCCCATTATTCCATGGAAGAAATTCAAGCTGTAGTAGATGAATGTAATATGGTAAATTTACCTGTATGGTCCCATGCAGAAGGCTATGAAGGAGCCTTGAATTCCTGTAAAGCAGGAGTATCTGCAATTATTCATGGGCAAGAATTAAATGAAGAATGTTTAGAAATTATGAAAGAAAAAGACATTACTTTCTGTCCTACTTTGCAATTTTTCTATGAATGGTTTACAGTTTATGAGCCTCCATATAGGCCTATACACGATAAATACCCTGGAAATACCACTGCAGAAAAGGAATTAAATCGTATAACCCACAATCTTCAAAATGCAAATAAAAAAGGTATTCGAATTACAGTAGGTTCGGATTCTTTCTGTAGCAGTCTAACACCCTATGGAAAATATGCCATAACAGAAATGTATGCCTTAAATAAAGCTGGTTTATCAGAAATGGAAGTAATAATGGCTGCAACTAAAAATGGTGCAGAAATGCTAAAAGTAGATAATATTACTGGTACATTAGAGGAAGGCAAATTTGCCGATTTAATAGTTTTAGAAGACAATCCTCTTTTAGATATTCACAATATATCTGTAGAGAAAATGAAAGTGATTATAAAAGAAGGAGAATTTGTAAAGAATAGTTTATAATGGGACATTGGGGACGGTTCTCCCCGTCCCATTATTCTTTCTCCACTAATAATTCCCCACTATATATATCCTTAGATCTATATATTAAATAAGATGTTATTAGCCTTGTAGACATATCTATTCCAATAATTATCCATAATGCTGTAATAGGTTTTTTGAAATAATAGGTCATTAATAGTGAAAATGGTACCCTAATGCCCCAAAGGCCTATGCCTGCTACAATCATGGGAACATTGGTATAGCCAGCACCTCTTAAAGCACCGTTAATTACCCCTGCTATATTAAGGGGTAATTGGGCAAAACCCATTACAAATAAGTATCCAATTCCTATTTTTATAACTTCGGCCTCATCAGTTAATATTCTCATAATACTTTCTGGGAAAAATATTAGTATTCCCGCAGTAAATATAGTTATAATTATAGTTCCAATCACCAATTGTCTTAAATATTCCTTAGCCAATTTTTTCTCTCCAGAGCCTAACATCTGGCCTACAAATGTGGTAGCTGCCACACCAAAACCTGCTGCTGGCATATAAGAAATAGACTCTGCCTGAAGTCCTAATTGATAGGCTGCAAAGGCCACTTCTCCATAGCTAAGAATTACCTTAGTAATGATTATAGCTGCCATTTGCCAAAATATAGATTCAAAAGCAGTGGGTAGTCCCACTTTGTATATAGAAACTACTTCATTTTTATCTAATTTTAATGAATTTGTGCCAGTAATAGAAGATAATATTCCACCCTGACTAAACAATACCCAAAGTCCTAGTAAAGCCGCAATAACCTGAGATAATACTGTAGAAATAGCTGCTCCCCTAAGTCCCATTGGTTTAAAACCGAAATGTCCAAATATTAGTGTATAGCTAAATCCTACATTTAAAATATTCATTATCAAAGCAATTTTCATAGGGGTTTTAGCATTTCCAGTACCTTGCAGTACACCTGACACTATAAGAACTATAGTTAAAAATGGCAATCCCCAAGAAACTGTTTTTAAATGAATAGTTGCATTTTCTAAAAGCTCAGTCCTTGGATTAAAAACCTTTAAGAAAAATTCTGCCTTCCAAAATAACAGTTGTTGAAGAATAATAACCAAAATAAGAGAAGATATAATTGTTTGCATGGTTACTTTTCTCATTTTCTCTCGATTTTCTGCCCCATAGGCCTGAGCCACAAAAACAGAAGCCCCTGTAGCAATTCCCTTAAAAAGTGCCCATACTATTTGGGTAATTCTATTACTAAGGCCAAGAGAACCTATTGCGATGGTGCTAATTCTCCCTATCATAGCCATGGATACAAATCCTGCCATCATTTGAAGCAAGTTTTCTATAGTTATTGGTAAGATCATGGACAATATCTTTTTTCTAATTATTGCATTTTCTTTATCTTTTGTCATAGACATTTCTCCCTTTATATATTGCTAAAGTTATTATAGTATATTAATGCCATATAAACAATGCCTTATTTTAAAAGACCAGGATAAACTGATAAAAGTTTACCCTGGTCTTAAATACAAGTTATTCAGTAGACCCTTCATATACCGGAGTTGACATCCACTCCTCATAGCTTGTTAAATGGCCTGGACATAATGTCCAACCATATTTATCTTTTGGAAGAATAGTCTCAATTTTTTGATACAAATCATTACCTGTCATTCCAATTTTCACTTTATTATCGCTTGGGTACATATTCCCCTTTTCAACTAGGTTTAAAGCATCAAGCATACTATCAGATGCTAAAGATGCACCAAATTCAAATTGTGCAATTTCATTTGCATTGCATGTTGTTCGTACCCTGTTCTCCTATATGTTAGGATAGTTTATCCATGTTTTCTTCTTGTAAAAAACAGTATAATTTACTATTTTCCATATTATATAACTTTATGGCATTAAATTCTATTGTGTTGTTATTTTTTTATATTCCAACAAAGTCTCTATAACATACCCTCTGTTTTTCCACAATCTCTCTTAAGTTTGCTTTTCCCATTATTATGGCATCGATTATACTAAAGATCATTTTTATTTTAAACTGATTATTAGAAAGGTTGACGCCGATATCAATAATATATTGAACCCCTTCAAGACTAAAGTTATCAGGATTTTCAAAAGTATAGATATCAAAATAGTCTTCATGAGAAACGCTTATATAAAGGTGTATTTTGTTATCTTTATCTAAAACAAAATGATCTTTATAATGCATATCTTTTTTTATAGATTCAGCAATTATCGGCTGAAATCTACTTTTAGATGAAATGTTTTTGATTTTTATTTCAGGAAGATGTACGTCATAATCATAGGAAGCGTGAAAAATTGTGGATAGGTTTTCATAGTATTCGCTTTCCGACATTTCCTCGTCAGCATAATAAATGGGACGAAATGGTATGCTCATATTTTTACCATAATCCATACACAGATAGTAATCGTAATCTAGATTTTCGGGATCTTCCATTTCTAAATCATATAACATCCGTGTATCAATCCTATCGATCAGATGTGAAAAATGATGCTTTAAATTAAATTTGATATTTTGAGTGCTAAGTCTTCCATTAATAGCGATAAGTGCTATTTTTAATGGTCTGGTAGGCATCTCCATTCTATCAAACATTCCTTTTATTACATTATATATTAAGTATTTTTCCCTTGTAGAAAATCGGTAACTATGTATATCAAAGAAAACATCTGCCATATCTTCGATATAGTAATATAGAAGAGGCTTGTTACTTTGTACATCCATATTATAAAATCCCAAGTCAACATCATCCGAAATGTTTAAAAATACTTTCAAACTGATAGGAATCATAAGTTTAGTAAGATCCTTATAGCAAGTTGGATCATTGTATACACTTAAATGTAACTTTTCCTTAAAATAATTGTCAATAGTTACTATTATTTCATCAGTAATAGAAATTAATTTACCATATCTTGAAACATTACAATCTATATATCTGTATAGGTCTATACTCATGATAGCCACCATCGTCAAAAATTTTTCAAAGTATTCATCCATCACATATTTTGGATAGGTTATCTTTAAATTTTCATTGAACTTGGTAACAAACTTATATTCTTCAGTTTTCTCAACAAATAAAGAAACGTTTAGATTATTTATTTCATTTTTTAGATTTTCTTTTCTAGCTTTACACTTCAGATTACTAAAATAGATTACATAAATCAATAATCTTTCCGCGTAGATATCGCTAAATACTACGTTGGATTCTCTAATATTTTGATATAAAACATGTTTTATTTTTGTGTATTCATCACTTGATATATGGAAAAGTTTATTGTATGAAGGAATATGAAAATCAATTTTAGCTTGTTTATCAAAGTACTTATACATCCTAATGGTCATCATTGACTTCGCAATCTCTGAACCCTCAATTTTCATACCATAATAGGGTTTCATTGTTAAATTAAGCCCATACAAACTCAAGTATTCTTTAACCTTTGTTAGTCCTTTTTTCAAGTTACTATGTACACTCAAATACAATTCATCGTAAATCATTTCAAGCTTTAAATATTCATCCTCATTTAAACTGAGAAGATGTCTTATTATAAAATTTACTCGTCTGTCCAGTTCAGTATCAACAATTTGTGGTTGATAAATTCTATAATATTTCTTTAATTCATTCTTTATCTCAATATCGTCTATAATCAATGCATATCCCAATGATGGCTTAGATTCTATTTTCAAATAATTGGAAAATATCTGAAGTTCTTCTCGCAAATTCTTTATATCGTTTTTAACAGTACGATCTGTTACATTCAGTAATTCTCCCATTTGCTTGCTCGTTAAATAACCATCTGTCCTTAACATCAAAAGAAAGATAGCTTTATATCGCATATTTTTTGACATGCCATTTAATGCATCTATCACTTGCGTATACAAAGCTATCAACTCCTTTTATTTATCTAAATAATTTCTTTTTATTTGTTCTATAGTTTCTTTTGAAACATTAAGCTCAGTAAGAACATAATGTTCGATAGAACCATAGTTTCGTTCGATTTCATCAATAGAAGTTACTATAAAATCTTCTTTAGTATCTATTAGTGAGTATAGGTAATCTAAAACTCCCTGATCGTTTGTTAGTTTTCGATATCCATCCATTTTTACTTTATTTCTCTCGATCCTATTCTCTTCTGTCAACATATAATCATATATCAGCTGATCTCTAGGTACGCCTAATACCCCAAGAATCAATAACACTCCAAATCCTGTCCGATCTTTTCCACCTCTACAGTGCTGAAGCAATGGACTTGCGTCTTCTGAAGCTGCGATTTCTAACATCTTAGAAAATATTTCTTTTGACTCTTCATGATAAACAAAATTCTTATATTGTTTTAAAATAATATCATATTGGCTTTGTAATACACCTTTGTTCTTCTGTTCAGTTATCTTTTTAATTAAATTTTTATCTTCGTCTTGCTTCGATGAACTAAATTGTGCAGATAATTCTGCCGCATGTGCATTTGGATCTAAGATATATGTTTTTACATCATCAGATAGATAAGCATTAGGATATTTATCGATTTCATCATCACTTCGATAATCAATTATAGTACTCAGTTTCAATCCTTTTAAATACTTAATACCTTTCTTTGTAGCATTCCAAAGATGATCTGATCGATACAGCTTACCCCACTTTACAGTATGCCCATCTTTAGTTGAATAACCTCCCATATCTCTAAAATTATTCATTCCATCAATAGGTAATGTTCTTTCAGCAAGAACAAATTTATGATCAGAAGTTCGTATCTCAAAGTATGGACGTTCAAATTCATCTAAATTAATTTCTAAATCAAATTGATTTTTTTGAAATTCATTAACTTTTTTTCCATCATTTAGAAGATAAACTTCATAAGGTCCTTTTAAATCTGAACTTAAATCGAACTCAAAAACATTTTTTTTTATTTGTTTAATCGTACTAATATTCATTTTATTATAATACTCCTAAATAAGTTAATAGAACTGAAATAACCATTATCGCAACAATTAGTCGTGATGAGTTTTTTCCATCTTTTCTCTTTAATAAATTATAAATTGCTACTGTAACTAGCAAACTTAGCAACCCAGGCATGATCTTATCTAACATTTCTTGAATAGCTATCACATTCTCACCCGCAGTTATTTCAGCAGCAATATTTACACGCACTACTGATGCGATTAAAGAACCCACAACCATTAATCCTACGACATTTGCCATATTTGACAATCTTTGTAGTATGTTATTTCCAGACTCAGTAATAAGCGCTAATCCTTTTTCATATCCTTTGTGGATACCATAGTACTTACTTGTCCAGTTAACAATATTGTACATAAAGAACATCACTATTGGTCCCATAATACTTCCGGAAAGTGCCAGTGACACACCCACACTCCCACAGATTGGTAACCATGTAAATTTAAGAAGACTGTCTCCAATACCCGCTAAAGGACCCATTAATCCAGTTTTTACTGAAACCACTGTATCTTTTTCATCTTCATCTGTAGTTTCTTCAACAGCAGCTGTTATCCCCATTATTAATGCATTTGAGTTAACGTGACTGTTATAAAATTGGAGATGGCGTTTCATTGCTTTCACACGTGCCTCTTTTGGCGCATCGGCGTATAATCTTTCTAGTACCGGAGTAAAACTCGCTAAGAAACCAATCGCTTGCATAGATTCAAAATTATTGGTAACATTCATTAACTGCATTCTCCAAAATATTCGATCTAGGTCTTTTTTCTTAATTTGAGGTGTAATTTCCATGTTTTTTTCCATTATAAATCATAACCCTCCTCATCTTCACCTGATTCACCAGTCCCATTACCATTACCATTGCCATTTCCATTACTTGCAAGATCATAAATATATGCAATTGGCAATGAAATTAATGTTACCGGCAATACATCCAAACCTAAATACACTGAGAGCACAAATCCAGCAATTAAAAATGCCCACATTGCTTTGTCTTTTAATATCATTTGCATTAGCATGCCAATCCCTACAGCTGGAATTATCTTACCTGCTATTCCTAATCCATCAATAATTGTTTGAGGTAAGGCAGCAACAACATCCTCTACTGCTCCCGCACCAAAATATACTGCTAAAAACGTTGGAACCGCTCGTATTAAAAATGCAATTAACATTGGAATATATTGAATTCTATATACCTTTGAAAAATCTCCTGTTTCTGCAATTTTATTAGCAATCGGATTCAACGCAGCAATACCTGACTTGTATAAAACAATTAATTGTTGTGAAAGCAATGATGTAGGTACAGCCAATGCAATTGCTGTTGCAGTTCCACCTGAAGCGATTCCTAGCGCAGTCCCAATCGCAGTTCCTGAAATCATATCTGGTGCAGAATATGCACCGACATTTCCAACTCCCATCCACATTACTTCTAAAGTAGCTCCAATTATTAAACTTGTTTCAACATCACCCATAATAATTCCTACAATCGGAGCAATCAACAACGGTCTACGTAGTGTTTGGGGCCCTATATCATCAATAGCAGCTATACCTGCCCATAATGCAATCAAAAGTGCTTGCATCATATTATAACACCTCCTCTAATTTAACTTTTCCATCATTAGGCACCATTTGTACCGTAATATCCATTCCTTTATCTAATAAACTTACAAATGCTTCTTTTTCCTCTGGTGTAACTGAAAGAGCCTTTGTTAATCTTTCTCTACCTTCTTGATACCTCATCCCACCTATATTTAGAGATTCAATCGGTACACCATTATCAACAGCCCTCAGAACATCAATACTATTCGTAAACAACAACATTGTTCTTCTTTTGATTTCGGTATTTTTAATAATTTTGCCAAACTGTTCGATACTAAACACCCTAACTTTAATACCTTGAGGCGCAGCCATATTCAAAATGTTTTTTTGAATCTTATCATTAGCTACTTCGTCATTCAAAACTATAATCTGTTCAATCTTATGCACATTTACCCAAGTTGTAACAACCTGTCCATGAATTAAACGATCATCAATTCGGCTAAAGCATATCATCGTCATCACCATCCTCCCCTAATAAGTCTTCCTTAGTTTTAATATGCAAACCGTCCTTATATACTTCTTTAATCTTTTCCTTAAGCTCATTTAGACTTAGATGACGGTTCATTAATGTTTCAATCAAAACCGGCATATTAAATCCTGCACAGACTAAAACATCACTATCTTCAAGTAAAGTTAGTGCAATATTATTAGGAGATCCCCCTAATAAATCTGTAAAAACTACCAAACCTGCATCAGTCTTTAGTTCTTTCACCTTCTCTTTCATTACCTCGTGTAATTCCCCTATATTACTGGCTTCAAAAACTCCCATAGAAGAACAATTTTCTTGTTTTCCTATTATTAATTCTGCACTCTCCAACGCTGATTTAGCAAAATTACCATGACTAATCATCAATATCCCTACTTGTTCCATATAACCCCCCCTCATCTTCATTTATTCTTATTATATAATATGCACTTCTAAGTTCAATACAATTCTTTTCACTTATGTTAGTGAAATGTAAGCATTTAACTCCTTAGTTTCTCACCTAAAACCTAAATAATAAACTATAAAACCTTGTAATTATAATTAATACAAGGAATATTTTTTGCCAAGTTTTAATCTTTTACTTATAATTCTATGTAGCTCTATGTTATAATTGTAGTGGGTAATAAAATGATCATATCTATTTGTCTATTGTGGAGAGTTAAGGTGTTTCAAAAGAACATAGGCCTGATCCTATTATCCAAATGAAGCTATTAATGGATAATTTAGGTTTACCTATCACTTACAAATTATTTAAAGGTAATACTAATGATTGTTCTATCTTAATGCCTGTTCTTAATGATTTGAAAAATAATTATGGTTTAGGTCGTATTATTATTATTGTTGTTGCTAATAAAGGTATGAATACAGGTGAAAATATTACTTACAATATCTTACATAAAAATGGATATATTTATTCTCAAACTGTTCATGGGGCTAATGCGGATTTAAAAGAATATGTTCTATCAAATAAAGATTATGAAGAATCTTCGGATGGATTTAAGATAAAATCAAGAATTGTTACTAATTTATCTAAGAAGGAACATATTGAAGCTCACTTCTTAACATGTTTTGTGTCATTACTTTTGCTTAGGTTAATTCAGATTAATACAAATGAAAAATATTCTACTAAGACTTTAGTTAATGAAATGAAGAATATCACAGGAACTTATGTAGATAAAAATTATTATATGTTTGATCATTGCAATGAGATAGTTGAGGATTTAGGTAAGACTATAGGTATTGATTTTTCAAAGAGATTTGGGTGCATATTTTAAATAAAACTTAATTGCAAAACTAAAATAGACCCCTTTTTGCATTGTAGTCTAATTTAGTTTTACAATTGACCTAAACTGATAAAAGTCTTCTCTTAAGCATACCAGTACTAATTTCCATATCCTCCATTTCTCCTAAATACTCTATTATAATTTTTCCCTCATCCATTAAATTTCCTATAGTGGATTCTTTTAGAGCTTTTTTTATTTCATAGGAAGATATAGGAGTCTTAGGATCCATAGATTTTGCCCATATTTGAAGTATATTGTCCCCTTTAAATCTAACTCTGTATTCCAATAGCTTTTCTATGGTGAATAGAGATTCATCTAATTTGCCTATATTTATATCCGTGTCTCCAATCCTTATTTCTTCTTCTATTCTTCCCTTTACATAATCCATTCTAGGTAGAATACTGCATTTACAAGGGGTATTTTTAAACTTTCCCCTATCTCCTGTTCTATATCTTATAAGAGGCATCCCCTCCCTAGTAAGAGTTGTAAATACAACTTCTCCTTCTCTTCCCCAAGGAAGTACCTCACCAGAAATGGGATCAATAATTTCAAAATAAAGATCCCCTTCTCTTAGATGATAGCCAGATAAACATTTACATTCTACTCCACCACCAAAACCCATTTCCGTCATGCCATAATGAGTAAAGGCATTGCAATTAAAAGCCTTCTCTACCACCTTAACAATAGTTCTTGGCACATAATCAGCACTCATAAGTACATTTTTAATATTAATTTCCCTGTATTCTTCCCTAGATGTTTTAAATCTAGCAAGTTGATAAATTTGTACAGGTATTCCAACTATACAATCAATATTTTCATATTTTAATATATCTAATACCTTAAAACTATTCTCTACAGGTCCCAATACAATGGCATTACAGTCTAATCTTTCAAGACCCTTTTTTAGCAAATCCCCAATGCTTCCATAATAGTCTCCAGGCATAAGTATTAGAACCTTGTCCCCTTTTGAAACTAAATATTCCATACCATGGTGAAAAAAGTCTATGGTTCTATTGAGATCATTTTCTGTAAAAAAGACTCTTTTACCATTCCCTAGTGTTCCTGAAGTTTTTAATGTAACAATTCTAGAAATCATATTTTGAGGCACACATAAAAAATCCCCTGGTCTATGGGATAATTCTTTAGAAGAGGTAAAGGGGATTTTATTAGCAAAATCATTTAAGTCATTTATATCATAGGAATTTATGCCCTTTAATTTTTCTCTATAAAAAATGCTATTTTCCTTTACATAGTCTAGGGTTTCACGTATTTTTTCCAGCTGGTATTTTCTTATATCTTTAAGTGTCAATCTAGTCTTAGTAGAATCCTGATAAATACAATTTGCTATCCATTTTTCCAATATATTCACTCCATTATGATTTTACTATTATCTATAGAGATTTTTGCCATCTTGACTTGTTAAATTGTAAGCACAAAATGGAATTAGATCTCCCTCTTTAGATATTACGTGAATACAACAATCCTTAAGCCTTTCCATATCTAGATTCCACACATCCTGAAAACCCATGGCAGATATGGAGAAACGATTTGTTTCAATTTTTTCAAGTAATTCTGTAAAAGAACTATATTTATCCTTATTAAGCCTTTGCTGTTTTATAGCCCAATTTCTCTCTACAAATGCTTTGGTTTTTATAGAGCCTTCCTTTCCATCCTCTATTTCTTTATTTGTCTTTTTGCCACTAGTTCCCAAACAGACTAGCTTGCCATCTAACAAAATATAATTGGCATGGAAAGAACAATAGGCATTTTCGCACCCTGAAGGTCTAAAATCCCTTAAACTTATTATTCCATTACTTTGTTTAGATAATTTGTTCATAACTTCAGGAAGAGTTATCCTATCTTCATTCGTTGGTGTCCTTGGTATTCTTCCGAAATAGCTTACAGGCTGAAAATGTACTCCCCTTATAGTAGGTATATTTTCAGACCCAAATTTTACAATATCATATAAATAGGAGTCATTTACATTTGGAACTATAATACATACTAATATTGTCCCTATCCCCACTTTTTTTAAATTTTCAATTGTCTTAAGCTTGTCCTCTAAAATATCTTTCCCTCTTAAATTCGAATATATATCGCCATCTAATCCATCAAATTGTAAAAAAACTGAATTAAGACCTGCATCCTTAAGACTTTTTACAAAATCTAAATCTGTAAGTTTTAATCCATTGGTATTAATTTGAATAAATTTAAATCCTATTTCATGGCCTAATCTAATGATTTCAGGTAGATCTTCCCTTAGGGTTGGTTCTCCTCCTGATAATTGAATATTACAAGGTCCAGCTGCATCAAAAATCCTCTTATAATAATATTTTATAGTATCTAAATCTGGATCATTATTCCCTCCTGCATCTGCAAAACAAAACTTACATCCCAGATTACATCTATTAGTAATCAATTAAAGCCGTTCAGGTATGCTGCCTATGTTCTTCACAAAGACCACAGTCGTAGGGACAGCCTTTGGATATTTCCGTATAAATTTTAGGAGGATAGGCTGGGGTTTTAGGCCTTTTCCATCTTTCATATTTAGGAAGTCCCCTCCATATAATGGTTTTGAATTCTCCATGTTCTGGACATTTTTTTACCATATAAACCTCATTATCTTCCTTAATTTTAAATGCCTTTATTTTATCTAAACAAATAGGACATAGGGACTCAGTAGTTTCCAATATCTCCCCCATATTATTCACCTTCTCCTATATATCCATATTTTTTGAGAATCTCCCTAAGCTTTCTATAGGATCCAGACATTAGATTTCCACATCTTACAGGATATACCATATTAGTCCTTATATCCTCTAATGCATCGACCCCCACAATATCACAGCAATCCATACTACCATTTTCCTCTTCAAACCATTCCATATATTCTAAAATCATCTTACTTAAATTAGGATCATTTTGGTCTTCTAGATTTTCCTTACCTGCATAAGATCCTATGAGACAAGCCCCGCCAGTAACAATCCCACAGGTTCTGCCACTACCTCCTGTGCCAATACAAAGACCTGCCATGGCCTTTACATAATCAACATTTTCTATTCCCCTTTTCTTAAGATCCATAAGAACTAGTATCTGGCTACAACAATAGCCTTGGGAAGCTAGTTTATACATAAGAAATGCATTTTCAGACATTTTATTCCTCCTTCTGCCCAATCATAAGAAAATATCCTGGCTTACATAGACCTAGTTTTTCTCTAAAATCATTACAATTTCCACAGGTGGTAATATTCCAAAATTCCTTCATAGAACCGTATTTAAATATAATATCTACCATTAGCTGTTTTAAAAGGGAAGACCAATCTTCCAATAACATAATTTTAAATCCTGCATTCTCAATTTTCGCCGAAAGAATGCCTAAATCAAAGAGATTTCTTAAACAAGATACTACCTCAGTTTTTTTAAGTTCTTCTATATATTCTGGCCTTTTGGCAAATACATCAGATATAATAAAATATCCACTAGGCTTTAAAACCCTATATACTTCCTCCATAGTCTTTTCAGGGTCTTCCATAAGAGATAAGGTACATTCTGTAAATACTAAATCGAAAAAATTCTCTTCATAGGGCAATAACTCTCCCCTTCCTATTATTAAAGGTAGTTTATATTTGTCCTTTCCCTGTTTAATTAGCTTTTCTGATGGATCTATTCCATAGGCCTCAATACCAAATTCAAATTGGAGATAATTTACGGTAGCTCCCATGCCACATCCAATATCTAAAGCCCTTATACTTTCCTTTTCCATATTACAAAGGGAAATAGCCCTTTCTGTTAGGAAGAAGCCCCCTGGCCGTAAAGTATCTCCAGTTACACATTTTATGCTATCATCCTCATAAACGGCCTTTTTAATCATTTGTCTTCCAACCCCTTTTCCACCTCAAGCATCTGCCCTAGGGCTAAATCCTCTGGTACTAAAACATTTTTACATTTAGGGCATTTTAAAAGTTCAACATCAAAAACCCCTGAAAGATACATAGCCTTAATAGGCCCTTCTTCTACAGGGCAGGAACATTTCCTACATACCCATCCTCCCTTTTCTACTTTCCTTTTACCATCCATAGCTATTCCCCCTGTACATCCATTCTATGACTATATATAGTAATAATCTTATAGGAATCTCCTACTTTTATATATTCCACCCAATAAGTTACATTTAATATTCTTCTAAAAGCTAGATAGTGATTATTTTCTGTATTGTAAAATATATTTTGATTTTCCTCACCATATCCTATTACCTTCTTAATATCTGCCTCCAATATAAGTCTATCTTCCATTAATTTTTTAATATGTTCATCTATTATTAAATCCACATCAGCATATTCTTCTTTTAAATTCAATTTTTCACCCCAATATTTATCTAATATAGATATTTTAAATTTTAGTCTATTATTTCGCCTTTCTGATAAAGTAGGTCCTTTTTTCGTCCCTTGCTCTTCCATATCTCCACCAAAGATAAGATCTAAAATATGAATAGTATTTTTCCCTCGAGATACAAATAAATCTCTACACATGGCACAATAAGCCAAATAATCCTCATTTTTTTCCTGCACCCTCTCATCTGTAGCAAATGAACTAAATTCCCTATTGGCAAAATAGGATAGACCCCCATAGCCACAACATTGGGTTTCTTTTTTCGTATACTTAGGTTCTATTAATTCATATCCTAAATTTGTTGCTATATTTCTTATATTATCATAAATATGGGAATAATCCCTAGCTGTACAGGAATCGTGGACCACAAGGCTTTTACCCTTACCATTAGATGCATTTAATGGAAGGCCCTTTTCATTAAATATTTCCCATAGACTTATTATTTCTATATCTGGAATATAGTTTTCAAACATATAATAACATGTAGAACAAGCCAATATTATGACGGGATTCCCCATGGACTGCCAATCAGAATGTATTTTATCCACAGAAGCTTGAAATAAATCACCCCTACCTGCCCATTCACCAGGGGCACCACAACAATTTAGATATAAGCCTACTCCCCCTTCTAAAACCTTCATTAAATAAGCATAGGATTTATCTACATACTCAGGGTAAGAACTACAAAGCTGACACCCTGGAAAAAGCAAAAATTTAGATTGTTTCATTCCTGGTTGAGCTTTTAATAAATGGAAATATTCACTTCTATTAAACTCCATATCTTTCAATGCAAAATCGTGGGCAGAAGGAGGCATCTTCTCCCTTTCTACCATGCTTTTCCTAGTATCCCTAATTATTTCTGCCATATCTAAATCTGTAGGGCATACACTTTTACATAGACCACATAACATACAGGAATTTATAGTGGTATTGGCATATCTATCTCCCAATATAACTCTCTCATTATGGTGGATTTTTCTAATATATTCCTTAGGCATTAAATTTTCATATCGAAGATGGGGGCATGCCTTATAACATTTGGCACATTCACATAGTAGACAACGTTTAGCCTCCTCTATAGCTTCTTCTTTTGAATAAACATTAGAGGCTGGAATTATTCTAGATTCCTCAGTAAGATCTGAAGTATCTATTTTTAATTCTGTTTCATAGGAAGATTCCTTTTCCCTATAAGCTGTAAGGGAAGTTTTTTGTACATATCTATCTATGGAATTAGCAGCAATCTTACCAGTAGATACAGAATAAATAATGGAATCATTTTTATTTGCAATTCTGCCTCCAGCAAAAACTCCATTTAATTCTGTAGCTAATGTCAATTTATCTATATTTAGTTCTTTTCCCCATTGTCCAGTACCAATATATATAGCCTCGTATTCATCTTGTAGCTTTTCTATATCATCTTCTAATATTTCTACTTCCATTTTCATTTTAATTTTAGCCTTTTTAATATTTTCTATTTCTTCCATTAGAACTTTTTCAGGGAGTTTATCTCCAACTAATTTATTTAGCCTTCCTCCTAATCTATTTTCTTTTTCATATATGCTTACAGAATAGCCCTTTTTTTCTAAATCTAGGACACAGCTTAGGCCACTAATCCCTCCCCCTATAATGGCAACCTTTTTATTATTAGGAGGTATTGGAAAGTCCTTTTTCTTTTTATGAAAGCCATATTCTACTATTGCCTTTTCCATTTCACTAATGGAAATAGAACCTCCATTGTCCTTTCTAATACAGGCCCCTTCACAAGGGTGATCGCAAACTCTAGCTATAATTTTCGCCATAGGCATCCTTTTTTCTAATATATCATAGGCCTTTTCAAAATTTCCATTTTGAACTTCCCTCATAAAACCTTTCACATCTAGGTGAATAGGGCAGGTGGCCACACATGAAGGTGGATTATCATTTATACAAAGCTCTCTTTTAGCCAATAATTTTTCTAAATCCATGTAATCATTCCCTCAAATTTATTGTGAAAAGAAGCCTAAAATGAATAGTAGAAAAGTCCATCTTAGGCTTCTAACTTTAATTATTTGATTCCAAGCTCTTCTAATCCAGCTTTAATTTTTTCAGGCAATGCAGGTAATTGCGTTATTCTAACCCCACAGGCATCGTATATTGCATTAATAATAGAGGCATGTGATGCTGATAAAGGCATCTCCCCTGTTCCAGAGGCGCCATAAGCACTAAGAGGTCTCTTAGTTTCTTGGAACATTAATTCCATATTGTCTGGTACATCTTTAATCTGTGGTATACCACATTTTGTCAAGGTAGTGTGTTTCTTTAAATCCTCAAAATCCTCACTTAATGCTAATCCTATTCCTTGAGTCAAACCACCATAAATTTGACCATCTACTACTAATTTATTCATTACAGTTCCCACATCAGAAACAATAGTGAATTTTTCAACTATAGCCTTACCTGTCTTTAAATCTACCTCTACTTCACTCATTAAAAGCCCATACATATAGGCTGGGAAAGGATCCCCTTGGCCAGTCTCCACATCGCAAGCTACCTTTGGTGCTGTCCATTTTCCATCATATTTTAATGGTAATCCCTCTTCAATCATTTCTTCATAAGTCCTATAGCTTCCATCTTCCTTTTTCATAGCTTTTAGAAGATTATCGCAAGCATCTCCTATGGCATTACCAGCCATTACTGTTGAACGACTTCCCCCAGCAGCACCAGTATTTGGGGTATAGTTCATATCATTCATTACCAATTTTATATCCTTTGGCCCTATGCCTAATACTCTCAATTTTTCATGAGAATGAACCAACATTCCCATATCTGCTCCTTGCCCATGATCTTCCCAAGAAGCTCCCACTGTAGCTCCACTTTCTGTTAATTCTACCCAAGCTTCTGAGGAATCAGCGCCGTCCAAACCAGAACCATATAGTAATAATGAAATTCCAACACCATATTTTTTATCTTCACTTTTTTCGTTTTTAAGTTTAGCATTTTCTTTAGCCTTTTCATAATGGGGTCTCATAGTATCAATCATAGTAGGCAGACATATTACATCTGGCTCACATCCTGTAGGAGTAGTGCTGCCTTCTCTATATACATTTTTATATCTAAACTCTAATGGATCCATTCCCATTTTTTCTGCCAATTCATCTACTAATACTTCTGATGAAAACAAGGATTGTGGCGAACCATATCCTCTAAAGGCTGAACCCCAAGCATGATTAGTAGCTACAGTTCTACCTTCTCCCCTTATATTGGGTATATTATAGCCTGCTCCTATAAATTGGGATCCTCTTATAGTCAATAAATCTCCAAATTCTGAATAGGGTCCGTGGTCTACAGTCCAATCGGATTCCATAGCTAATAAATTACCTTCTTTATCAGCACCCATTTTTAAATTAATAAAGAAAGGCGATCTCTTGCCAGTATAGGTAATTTGCTGATACATATCAAATTCAAGAAATACTGGTTTCCCTGTTGCCATAGCTGCTACACCTAAAAGGGCCTCTATTGTAGGACTAAATTTATATCCAAATGTACCACCAGCAGGGTTTTGAATTATGGCTATTTCCTCTAATGGAAGCCCAATACCATCTGCAATCATAGCTGCATGAGCGTGTAATGCAACACTTTTTGAATGGATATTTAGTTTTCCATCTTCACCAAAATATGCAAATCCTACATCTGGTTCAATAGGTAAATGAGGCTGTCTTCCAATATAGAAATTGTCTTCAACCACATATTCAGCTTCTTCAAATATTGGATCTACTTCCTCGCCTTTTACCACATTAGTAACAAAATATACATTAGGAGTTCCTGGATGTATTTCTAAAGCATCCTCTGCCATAGCAGCGGGTGCACTCATATATGCTGGCAACTCTTCTATTTCTACTTTAACCTTTTCACAAGCTGCCTCTGCACGACCAGGGGTATCAGCTAATACCATGGCTATAGCATCCCCATATTGGAATATCTTCTCATCACAAAGTATTGGTCTATCCAATCCATCTCCTTTATTAGATGGAAATGCCAAACCATTTATTCTATTGGAACCCTTTACATCTTTGTATGTGAGAACCTTGTATACTCCAGGCATTTTTTCAGCCTCAGATGTATCTATGGAAAGTATATTAGCATGAGAAACCTTTGCTTGAACTAATTTAATATGGAGAGTATCATCAGGGAGTTTAAGCCCCAAGTCTGCTCCAAAATCCCATGTTCCTGTAACCTTTGCCTTAGCTGATGGCCTAATATACTCTGTTCCCACTATACTGGCCCCAACAGGTACTTCTTTCCAAATATCCTCTTCCTTAATTTCACCTCTCATAAGTTTTGAGGCAGTCATTACTGCATCTACTAAAGGTATATACCCTGTACATCTACAAAGATTTCTAGTCTTTTGGAACCAATCCCTTACCTCTTCTCTTGTAGGATTTGGGTTCTCATCTAATAATGCCTTTGCAGAAACTATAAAGCCAGGAGTACAGAATCCACACTGTGCTGCACCGTGAACCATCCAGGCCAATTGTAATGGATGAAGATTTTCCGGATTTCCAATTCCCTCTATTGTGATTATTTCAGCTTCATCTGGTACCCTTTTCATTTTCATAATACAAGATCTTACAACTTTCCCATTCATTATAACATTACAGGCACCACATTCCCCTATACCACAACCTACCTTTGTTCCTGTAAGTAAAAGTTGTTTTCTAAGGACATTTGCCAACTTTTCCTCAGGGTCTGTAATAATCGTATGCATAGTGCCGTTAATCTTAAGATTTCTTTTAAACATAACACTTCCCTCCTCTAGCATTATATATGAAAACTTCTTATTCTAACCTTTTGACATATACTAATATAAAAATGGAATTTCATATTATGAATAGAATCTGGTTCTTATATGTTAAAAATATTTTGATATAGCAGAATTTATTTAGTATTCTAATATAAGTTTATAGCATGTTAAATAAGTAGTCAATATTCTACAGAAAACATAACGCATTAAAATGGCCTATTGTAACTCATCCCATCCTTTGAATTAAGCTATTTCTATGATATAATTAGTGTCCTAGGGATAGTGTTCTAGGACTAGAAAGGAGATATTATATGGCTAATATTTTAAGTATTGACTGGGATTATTTTATACCCTTAAAAAAAGGATGGTCTGGATCCTATATTGAAAATAAAAGGAACAGATATGCTATTTGGTATCAAAGATATTTCGAGGCAAAGGAATATGGAGAAGATTTAGAATCAAGTATAACAGTGGATAACAAACTTATGGAAAACTTTATAGAAACTCTTAGGCTCAAATTTAATATAGAAAAGGATGCAAAACTATATGTATCAGATTCTCACAAAATGGCTTATTATATAGCAAAAGAATATAAATGCAAAAGCATCTACTCCTTCGATGCCCATACGGATCTCGGTTATGGGGGATTACCATCCCTTCAATTTGAAATAAACTGTGCCAATTGGCTAGGAAAGCTTATGAATGATTCTATTATAGAAACTGCATATATTATTTTAAGTCCTTTTTCCTTTGAAAATAGCAGACTATTTAATGCTATTAATGATAAATTTGATATAAAATATATAGTTGCGAATGAAATATGCGATTTACCTAATATCTCTCTTATTCACATAGCCCGTTCTGGAGCTTGGACACCACCATGGCTAGATCACAATTTTTTTGAACTTATAGATAGATTTGATAGACCCTATAATGTATTAGATCTTAAACATAGATACTGGAATCCTAAGAATATCTCATTGGCTGATATACTTGATATGAGAATATAATATAGATTTTTTAGAAAAAGGAATGGCAAGGGGACGTTTTGTTTGCCATCCCCTTGCCATATTAGCCTTTAATCCTTAGAGTACTAAAACACAAAAGAAGAAACCTCAAGCTAGATGGCACTTTTACAATAGCTTTAATCCTTAGAGTACTAAAACTACTGCTGTAGATAGTATTTTGTAGACATTCTTTTACAATAGCTTTAATCCTTAGAGTACTAAAACAATGCTCTAGTTGCTTCACCCATCATTCTACTTTTACAATAGCTTTAATCCTTAGAGTACTAAAACTATGATTTAAACCCATTTCAGCAAAATAAGCTTTTACAATAGCTTTAATCCTTAGAGTACTAAAACTGCTGCAATTTCATATCTTATTCCATATTTTCTTTTACAATAGCTTTAATCCTTAGAGTACTAAAACATCCTCTCATTAACTCACCTCCCGAATTTCCTTTTACAATAGCTTTAATCCTTAGAGTACTAAAACAAACCATTTTCCCATAACTTTCTAACTGTTCTTTTACAATAGCTTTAATCCTTAGAGTACTAAAACCTCAAATACATTATAATACAAATATTTAATCATATCTAGTTAAAAAATTATATTCTAACTTTGATAAGCAATCCTTCTTAACCCCTACTTTCCCCTCTTCTCCAGTTAATTCAAGGAAGATAGACATTATTATAGTTTCTTTTGTCGATAGATATTCTTTTGCTGGTGTATGGAAAGGGAGTAATTGAAGCAAAGAACTTAATACTTCTTGTTTTTCTGGGAAATTATTATCTGGATAATTTCTGCAAATAGATTCATAGGTAATCTCAAAATCACCAAACTTTATTATATCCTCTTTACAAATATAAGTATTATTAAAAATCCTATAATCCACAAATACACCTTTTTCACAACTTGGAATTATCCATATTCCAAAATTGGAATATCGTTCTGTCAGAACAAATAATGCCTCAACCATTTTTTTATATTCCTTTAGCTCCATTTTAGAATCCAACCTATCAAGAACTACCCTGGTTTTTTTACCTTCCCCTAATATTAACCCTATTATATTTAAAAACAAATTTACAGCTTGGGAATCTGTTAATAGCCATAATGGAATTCTCTCATCATCTAAATTTACAAAGTTAATATCTATAAAATTTTTCACAATGTTATCTAAATTTATATCATTAATTTCAGTTCTAATAAACATATCTGTAATTGATAGCCTTTCTTCTACAAGATTATCTATACATATAGAAAGTTCTACTAATGCCTTATCAATTTGTTCAATAGACTTGTTTATTAATATCCTATCATTTAATGATAAGATATATTTTACTAATATGGAATTCTTCTTTATTGTAAGTTGATCTAAAATATCATCTATATCAGATAATCTTACTACTATAATGTCATTCTTTTTTAATACACTATCATTCTCTCTAACTTCTGGATAATATCCATTCATGGCTTCAATATCTAAGTCAGAAAACCTATACCCACTAAATATTTTGTAATATATATCTGATATGGTTCTAATTAGATAATTGTTGTTTCCTATTATCTGAATTGCATTATCATCATTAAATTCAAATATTTTATGGCCTTTAAAATAAATCTCTTTCATTATATTATCACCAGGTTTTCAGACCCCAAAATCTTTTGTTTTTCTTTGTCATCACACACTATGTGTATCATATCTTCAAACTGCTTTTCTGTAATAGTCAATAATTGTATATCCCCTTTTCGTGGAGCATTCTGTTTAATTCTATAATAGAATTTGTTAGCAAAACTCCTATTTGGGCAAGTCCTTATATAAACTGAATATTGGAGCATTTCGAAACCATTTTCTATTAAAAATTTCCGAAACCTCCTATAAGCTCTTCTTTCGTTATCAGTAGTAACAGGTAAATCAAATATACATATAACTCTCACAGCTACATACCTCATTTCTTTATCCCCTCAATTGTATTGATTTCCACATTTGAAACTTCCCTTTTATTTTCTATATCTGAATCTAGATAATCAAAACATTGTAATACAAATTTATCTATTACTGTAGATATTTTCTGATACTGATTATCAAATCTTACCCTTAATGAAAGCATGTAAGTGGTAAAATAGAATCATGAGATTTAGGAAAATAAGAATCCTGAAAATT
>DAIMNI010000115.1:0-3766 GCA_036720245.1 Tissierellia bacterium
TTCCATCAAAATCCCTATATAGCGAAGTATCTAATCCCTTTTCTAATGTATCTATTCTCTTGTCAAATCCTACTTCGTTTAAACATCGAAGAACTCTATCCCTATCATATTCTACAGTAGCTCCCACATTTTGCCCTAATCCAAAAGAAAATAATTTGAAATCTTGAAATACTACTGAAAAAATCCTTAAATACTCATCATAATCATAGTTTTTAATATCTATTCCATTTAGTAAAATTTGCCCTTCTGTTGGGTCATATAATCTAATAAGTAGTTTTATAAATGTAGTCTTACCCGAACCATTCATACCCACTATCGCAAGTCTTTCGCCTATATTTAGTTTTAAATTTATGTTTTTTAGTACATAATTTTCAGTACCGGGATATTTAAAACTAACATTTTTAAATTCAATACCATATTTATTATCTAATCGCTTTTCCATAGGGATGCTACCCATATATTTGCCCCCATCTAATTCTAAAAAACCAAATAATTCATTAAAATATACTTTATTAGCCACTGTACTAGATATGGCAGTTATAATATGATTTACTCCTTCAAACAATACGGCGATTGCCGCTGTATATTGCACTATTTCTCCTATGGTAATGGCACCTATTATGGCCTTCCAACCCACATATAGATATATGGCCCCTATGGTGATATTGCTAATTAAACTTGGAATGGCATATCCAATTCCAAATATTTTACCTACTACTTTATACATTTCAGATAATCCTTTAGACATTTCTTTATTGTGTTTTTGAGGTAATTTTTTGCCATAGACCCTAATATCCTTGCCTGATTTATAGTCTACAGATAAAAATTCATAAGCAGCATATAGTCTAAAAGCATCATTAGAATATCCTACCACATATTCAGAAAGCTTGGTATTGGATCTAGCTAATGCAATAAAAGAAATAGTATTTATAATTATTAAAAATAGCATAAATATAATATTAATAGTTCTTCCACTAATACCAGCTATTGAGGCCTCCGCCATAAATACTCCTTTGGATAAAAGTATAGATAATATTATAATAATTAGACCCTGAGTAAATTCATAAGTAGCATTCATAAGACTACGGAAACTATGATTCCCATTTTGTTCAAGCATTTTTATATTTTGTACAGTATTTTGAGTATCTTCTTTTTCAATAAATTCATAGTCTAAATCAATTATCTTTTGATTTTTAGCCATTTCTAATTTTCTGTAAAGTTTATCTTTATAGAAATCATTTCTATTGTCCAAAATGCTTTTTAATATGCTTAAAACTAGATTAAGTCCAATTGTCAACAATACAAATTTCAATACTAATTCTCTTTCATTCCCTAAAATTAAGGAATTGATAATTTTTCTAGAATAATAAATTGTAACAAAAGGACGAGCCCCTGTAATTATTCCACCTAGTATGCTTGTACTAAGATACATTATTTCATAGGAGATTACAAATTTATATGCTTTAATGATTACATTTTTATCTTTATCCAACTATAGTCGCCTCCATATCTTCTCTATAATAATGGCTTTGAATTTCAAACATTTCACTATATTTCCCATTTTTCGCCATTAATTCTTTATGGGTACCTTCTTCTACTATTTCGCCATTTTCTAGAAATAATATTCTATTGCAAAATTTAGTAGAAGCTAGACGATGGGAAATAAATATGGCGGTTTTATTTTCTGTCATGTCATTATATTCTTCATATATTTCAGATTCGGCTATAGGGTCTAGGGCAGCTGTTGGCTCGTCTAATATACTTATTGGCCCATTTTTGTATAGTGCCCTTGCCAATAATAATCTTTGGGCTTGCCCTCCTGATAGGTCTATGGCATTTTCTCTGCTGGTTCTAACTAAATAAGTGTTTTGTTTTTCTGGCAAACCATTTATAAAGTCTAATAGTCCTACATCCTTTAAAGCTTTATAGGCTTTTTCCATATCAGGCTCTTCTCCAGAAGTAATATTATTTAATATGGTATCTGGCATAATATAAATATCTTGAAATACTGTGGAAAATAAAGAATAATAATCATATATATTGTATTCATCTTGAGATACTCCATTTACTAATATTTCCCCATCTGTTGGTTTTAATAATCGCATAAGCAAAGATACAATAGTGGTTTTCCCTGCCCCATTTACCCCTACTAAAGCAATCTTTTCACCAGAAGGTATTTTTAAATTAAAATCCTTTAATACATACTCTTCATCTTCTCCGTATTTAAAGGAGACATTTTTAAATTCAATGCTAGGTGCCTTATTTAAATTAGCTTTATATTGTCTTTCCCCTCTATTTAAATCATCTTCTTTTTCAAAAAAATTTCTCATTATATTAATTTGAGAAGAATAATATACATAATCATTAATTTGTTCTACAATATTGGATAACCATTCTGAAAAGCCTACAATGGCACCAAATAGCAATACAAAATCTGAAATAGTAATTTCCCCTGAAAAATATAATCCTATTAAAAATAAATAAGCTAGCCCATCTCGAATAAAGATTATTAAAGCATCTATTATTCCTCCTACAGCATTCATTTGTTTTTGTTTTTTGTATTCCTTAGACCATCTGGATAAATAATATTGGAAATTATCCATAAACCAATCCTTCATTTCAAACAATCTCATATCCTTTGCAGATCTAAAATCTCCTGTTTTAGACTGGATATAATTAAGCCTTTTAGCATCCATACTTCTTTTTTCAATGCTTTTTTGTCTATAATTTGCATTGTATTTTCCATAGATTAAATTAATAATAGCGCCTATAAAAATCACGATTATTAGCCAATGGTTTATACTGGAAATTAAACTACCATAAAATATTACACCTACTATACTAGTTAAAAATACTCCTGTGTGCTGATGAAATCTATGAACAAAAGAACCATCTCCCGTAAAAACAATTTCCATTACCTTTGACTGTTCTTCCATACCTCCTCCTGCTACTAAATAGGAATAGTCTATATCCATTAATTTCTCTTGATATAAATCCATACTAAAATAGGACCTCATATTTATTCCTAGAGCATACTGGGTAAATTCTATAATTATTTCAGTGGTTTTCATAATAATTAAAAGTAGAACTACTATAGATATGTTTTTAAAAATTTGTATAGGTTCAAGTCCCATTTCTATTCCTGAAATCAATACTTTAGGTAAATAAATTGAAAAATAATGCCCTAATACTCCAAAGGGAACAATTAAAAACATTAACCAAAAGCCAAGGGGTATTACCTTTTTTATGGCTTTTAGCATATAAATACTATTTTCTAAAGTGGAATATTTTTTAGTTTCACTTTTTCCCATATAATCATCTCCTCCAACTACAACTATAATGGAAGTTTATATTTTTATTTAGATTTATCGCAGAATGTAGGATTTTTGTCGTGAAATGCAAATGGGACAGTGGGGACGTGGGACAGCGGGGACGGTTCTCTCTGTCCCACTTTGTCCCATTTGGATTCTTCGCCTACGGCTCAGAATGACATATAGGCTTAGGATGATAAATCATCCTCTGTCACTGGGAGTATAATCTCAGTAGCAAAAATATCCCTCTCACTTTGTCTATTAATCATACCATGATTTTTCTTTACAATTCCATCTATTCGAATAAGCCCATAGCCCCTTTGTCTCTCACCTTTAGTGGTAAAATATCTATTGTCTTTTTTCATAAGTTTACCCTCAAAAGAATTGGAAACGTAAATATAAAATTGGTCCATTTTTTCTGCAATATAAATTCTAATAAATCGTTTTTCTTCATT
>DAIMNI010000002.1:0-46379 GCA_036720245.1 Tissierellia bacterium
TAACAAGAAAAGAAATATATGTAATTAGACCTTTTTTATATCTTCCAGAAGAAATCATTAGGAAAACAATTATTAAATACAATATACCTATAATTAAAAATCCTTGTAGTCAGGACAAAAAAACAAAGCGAGAGGAGGTAGGCCTAATTTTAGAGGACATCTACGAGAAAATACCAAGGGCAAGAGATAAGATCCTAACAGCAATAAAAAATGAAGAAGAGTTCAATCTATGGTTTGATTAAGGAGAGGTGAAATTTGTGAACAAAAAATTAAATAAGTTTTTAGTCTATCTATTAGTTTTATCAACTATTATTAGCTGGGCAGGGCCAAGCTTTGCCAAATCAATTAGTATGCCTTATATAATACATGAAGAAATGGTAGAATCCCAGTACTTAGGATCTGGAATAAAATATGAACATATTAGAAAACTAACAGCCAGTGGCTGGTGGAATATTAATCTAGTAAGGGTAGATTTAGATGATGAATATGCAGAAGTAAAGGGGCTTATGAATAGTAAAGGTCTTTCCAGTACTTCAACTGTCAGTAATTTAGTTAATACCAATAGGGCTGTAGCAGGAGTCAATGGAGATTATTTCGAATTTAAACCCCTTCCTCATCCTATGGGTACCTATATTGAAGATGGAAAAGTTATTTCTTCTCCTATAGAGAGGGCCTATGCACTTCCAACTTTTTATATAACTGAGGATAATAAACCAGGTATTGAATTTTTTGATAGAAGTTTTAAACTTAAATCTTTAGATTCTGGAGAAACACTTGATATTAGTTTAATTAATAAATCTGCTGATTTTAATATGGTTACTCTATTAAATAAAAACTGGGGACAAAAATCCTTTGGCAATAGATTTAATGAGGATACTATAGAAATGGTAGTAGTAGATAATATTGTGGAAGAAATAAGAGTAGGACAGCCTCCAATAGATATTCCCGATAACGGATACGTAATTACCGTTAGTGGAGAAAGAGGAGAAACAATACTTAATAATTTTGAAGTGGGACATGAAGTAGAATTAATTACAAATACCACTCCCAATTTAGAAAGTATTAAATTTGCCATTGGTGGCGGTAGCATAATACTTAAAAATGGTGTTCCTACTAATTCTAATATTAATATTAAGGGAAACCAGCCTAGAACAGGAATAGGAATATCCCAAGATGAAAAGGAACTTATAATAGCTACCATAGATGGTAGAAATAATTCCTTTGTAGGGGTAAGTCAAGAGCTTTTTGGATTAATTTTAAAGGATTTAGGTGCATATAATGCAATAAATCTAGATGGTGGAGGCTCAACTACTATGGCAGTAAAACCAGTTGATAAACAAGTTGCTGAGGTAGTAAACAAGCCTTCTGATGGAAGCCAAAGGAAAGTGCCCAATGGCGTAGGAGTATTTTCCAATGCACCTCAAGGTGAATTATCTTATATTAAGGTTTCTGCAGATGATAAGAATGTTTTTACCGATACTTCTAGAAAATTCAGCATTAAAGGCTATGATCAATATCACCATCCTATAGAAGTAAATCAAAACGCTGTAGAATATAGTGTGGCTGGAGTGGACGGAGAATTTATTGGAAATACTCTAAAAGCTAAATCCCAAGGAAAAGCTAAAATCACTGCTAATTATAATGGGATTACTGCTAATACAGAAATAAAAGTTTTAGGCCCTGTTAAAAATATTATTTTACCAATAAATAATTTTAATATTAAATCTGGGGGCAATAAAAACTTAGGCTCTTATACAGGTGTTGATAATAATGGCTTTAAGGCTAAAATTTATCCAGAGGATATTAATTTTACAGTAATCAACGATTTAGGCCATGTGGAGAATAATGTATTTTATAGTAATGGCAAGGAAGGCTCTGGTGCCATAAGTCTTTCCGTAGGAAATGCTGTAAATAATATTTTAGTATCCATAGGTGGAGAAGAAAAAGCTATTGAGAGTTTTGAAAATCTAGATACTTTAAAATCCTCTACTTATCCTGATTATGTACAAGGTAGTATAGCTTTAAGCCAAGATGCTAAAGTAGGAAACAATAGTGGAAAAATAGTATATGATTTTTCCAAAGGTGATGTAAATAGGGCAGTTTATATGGAATTACATCCAAATGACGAATTGGGATTAAAACTTGAAAACAATCCTTCTAGATTAGGTCTTTGGGTCAAAGGTGATGGACAAGGCAGTTGGCTAAGAGGACATATTGTAGATAAAAACAAAAAGGCCTATAGTATAGACTTCGTGAAGAATTTAAATTCTACAGAATGGGAATATGTAGAAGCAAGTATTCCAGAAAATGTAGCATATCCTATTACATTAGAAAAGATTTATGTAGTAGAAACAGATGTTAATAAAAAGCACTCTGGCGAAGTACTAATAGATGGATTGACAGCTATACAGCCTAGAAAATATGATAATACAAATGTACCTGATTCCAGTAGTTCTAAGGATATTAAAAATGTAAAAACTGAAAAAAAAGAAAATGGATTTTCCTTTATAGTAACTAAGGCACCAAATAATTTAAATGAAATTGCAGATTTTGATGCAAAAACTACTATAGCTAATAAGGTTAATTCTCATAATGTAGCCTTATTTATGGGAGATACTGATACTGAATTTATGAAGGAGCTAAATCCTCAACTAAAAATGAACACAGGAATAAATTATGTTAGAAAAACCTATGGAAATGTAATGTTTATAGATGCTAATAATTCTAAAGGTGGAATAAGGGCAACTAATCCAGAACAATGGAAATGGCTAAAAGGAGGCCTAGAAAATTCTAAAGAGGATCATATAGTTATGATGCTTCCAAGCCCCGTATTTGGAAATGGTGGCTTTAAGGATCCATTAGAAAGAGATTTACTTCATAATCTATTAGCAGATGAGGCAGAAGCTGGTAAAACAGTATGGGTAATTCATGGCGGAAGCAGCAATAAAACTGAAGTAAAAGAAGGCGTCAGATATATAGAATACGACAATAGAAATGTAAGTAATCCTGATGAAGTAAAAAATATACAAGCCATAGAATTTATAGTAAATGGCAAAGATATTAATTATCAAATAAACCCTGTGTTTAACTAATGAAAAAACCTGGACAAATTGTCCAGGTTTTAATTTAAAAAATATTGTAAATCCCTAATAATCCTAAAATCCCTCCAAATGCAACTGATGAAAGTCCAACTGCTAGAAGCTGACCAAATAATTTTTGTTTGTCCTTTTCGCTATTAGATGAGGCTAAAGTTAAAGCCCCTAATGTAGATAAAGGACTAAAGGTAACCATATGAGCTCCTACCACAATAGCTGCTATTAATGCATAAGGATTTGCCCCTCCTACTTGTTCAACAATTTTGGGAACTGTAGGAATTAAGGTTGGTAGAACTACTCCAGATGCACTAGAAACTGAGGACAGCAATCCAGCAATTACTGCCATTATAGCCGCTGCAGTTTTTTCAGTCATAATACCTGCAAGAAAATTTGAGAGAGCATCTATTCCACCAGCAATTGTTATAACATTGACTAGCATGGCTACTCCAGATACTAATAATAGAGTAGACCAAGGTACTGCTGATATAGCCTTTTTTTCGTCTGCAACATTTAAAAGCAGTAAAACAGCTGCACCAGAAAAGGCTGTCAAACCTATATCCCATTTAAAGAATAGAATACCTATTATTACTGCTAATATTACTATTAATGTCTTTTTCTGATCACTATTAAGTTTTTCCGTATTTCCATTGAAACCATTTTTTCTTTCAAGTTTATATCCTCCGAATATAAAATAGAATAAACCCCCCATAATTATGGCAACTAACAAGGTAGTAAGGAAAACAGTTCTAGATGTATCTAATCCCTGCCCTAATGCTAAGGAATTGGCTATAATTCCTGTAGCTGCCAAAGGAGATAAACCACCTGCAATGGAACCAGAAACAACCGTAGTTGCCATTAGTATTTCCGGTATATCCTCATCTTTTGCCAAAGCCATAGCTATTGGAGCCATTAATGCTGTTGTTACTACTGGCCCTGGCCCTGGTGCAGCTATTATAGCACTCATTATAAAGAATATTATTGGCAACAATTTTGTATTGCCTTTTGCTAAGCCTGCAACTTTTCTAGATATTAGTTCTAGGGTTCCATTTACATCGGCAATGCTAAATAGAAATGTCATTCCTAATAAGATAAAAAACAAACTTGTAGGCCAACCTGCAATAATCTCTTTCCCCTTTAATCCTAGCATAAATGTCCCTACTACAAATGCAAAAAATATACTAACTATTCCCGTATTTATATCCTTTTTAAATCCTATAAATATAGCTATAACTAATGCAATCAGTGTTATAATTTCCACACTCACACACCCCCAAAAGTTTTATTATCCAAAAAACATCAATAACAATCCTGCTGCTACTGCAGAACCTATAACTCCTGCCACATTTGGTCCCATGGCATGCATTAATAGGAAATTAGCTGGATTAGCCTCTTGTCCTACCTTCTGAGATACTCTAGCTGCCATTGGTACTGCAGATACTCCTGCTGAACCTATTAGTGGATTTACTTTGCCTCCTGTAGCTTTGCACATGATTTTTCCAAACAATACTCCTGCAGCTGTTCCTATGCAGAAGGCTATTAATCCTAGTACTATTATCTTTATAGTATCTGGAGATAGGAAAGTTTCTGCATTAGCTGTAGCTCCTACTGTTATACCTAAAAATATAGTTACTATATTCATAAGTTCATTTTGTGCTGTCTCACTTAGTCTTCCAACTACACCAGATTCTCTCATTAGATTACCTAGCATTAACATTCCTATTAATGGCCCTGCTGATGGTAATAACAGGGTTACAAGGACTGTAATTACTATTGGGAATATAATCTTTTCCTTTTTAGATACTGGTCTCAATTGTTCCATTACTATTTTTCTCTCTTCTTCTGTAGTTAGAGCCTTCATTATTGGTGGTTGTATTATTGGCACTAATGCCATATAAGAATAGGCTGCTACTGCTATTGGCCCTAATAGTTCTGGTGCTAGTTTAGATGTTAAATAAAGAGCCGTAGGCCCATCTGCCCCACCTATAATACCAATACTTGCTGCCTGTGGTCCTGAAAAGCCTAATGCTATGGCTCCAATAAAAGTAAGAAATATCCCAAACTGAGCTGCTGCTCCTAATAATATAGATCTTGGATTAGCTATTAATGGACCAAAATCCGTCATGGCTCCTACCCCTAAAAAGATTAAAGGTGGATATATCCCAAGTTTTACACCTTGATATAAATAATATAGTAATCCTCCTAATTCCTTAGTTTCCTGTACCAGCTCTCCCGTGTTTGGATCTGCTACTATTTCTACAATAGGTTCTGCCATAAGTCCTGCTAGAGGTAAATTTGCTAAAAGCATACCAAATGCTATGGGAAGTAATAAAAGGGGTTCAAATTCCTTTTTAATAGCTAGGTAAAGAAGGACAAAGGATATTAAAAGCATTATAATTTGTCCAGGAGTAATTGCTGCAAATCCTGTACTTTGCAAAAAATCCTTTAATATTTCTATAATCATTTAATCTACCTTCCTTTCCTACTTAATCTATTACTATTAATTTATCTCCAGTGTTTACAGATACACCTTTTGCAGTTCCAATGCTTGATACTTTCCCATCTCTTGGGGCTAATATTTCATTTTCCATTTTCATAGCCTCTAATATAAGTAAAATATCCCCTGCCTTAACTTCATCGCCCTCAGCTACATTCACACTAAGTATAGTTCCTGGCATTGGTGCAGATACTACTTCGCTGTCTTCATTTACTACCACTTCTTTCTTTTCCTTTTGTGGTGCTGATGGAATCTTAGATTGGCGTGTGCTTTTAGGTTTTGACCGTGATACTGGCGCTTTTGTAGTAGTAGAATTATCTAGTACTTCCTCTACCTCCACCTCATGTTGACCTCCATCTACATTTATCAAATATTTCTTCATATCTTTACCTCCTATTATTTTCTGTATTTTATAATCTTCCAAGAGCCTGATCAATCCTACCAGCTTCTGCCCATATAGGTGATGTTGGATAGGTTTTCTTAATACTTTTTATATTTATATCTGAAATTTCTACCCCCATATTTGCAGTAATAGCTGCAGCTATCACTGCCACTAGTTCTTCATTATTACTTTTCCCTTCAACTTTTGTCCCCTTTATAACTTTAGGTTTTTCCATGACTATATTTTCAACTTTTTCATTCCTATTGTCACTTGTGACAATCCTTAATAAATCTATTAAATAGGATATAGCTAGTAGCACAACAAACACTACAACCATACTAAATACTGTTATAAGTAAACTTTGTCCAATGGTAATATATTCACCCAAATTTATCACCTCTTCTATACTGGTAAATTACCATGTTTTTTGGCTGGATTAGATTTTCTCTTGCTTTCTAACATATCAAAAGCAGAAATAATCCTTGGTCTAGTAATACTTGGTACTATTACATCATCTACATATCCTCTTTCTGCCGCTATATAAGGATTAGCTACCGTATCTTTATATTCTTCAATCTTTTTCCCTCGTGTTTCTACAGGATTGTCTGAATCAGCTATATCATGTTTAAATATTATATTGGCTGCCCCATCTGGTCCCATTACAGCAATTTCTGCATTTGGCCAAGCAAATACTTGATCTGCACCTAATTCTTTATTACACATGGCTATATAGGCACCACCATAGGCTTTTCTAATTATTACCGTAACTTTAGGTACAGTGGCCTCACTAAAGGCAAATAACATTTTTGCCCCATGACGAATTATTCCCCCATATTCTTGGTCTGTTCCTGGTAAAAATCCTGGTACATCTACTAAATTTAATAAGGGTATATTAAAGGCATCACAGGTTCTAATAAATCTACCTGCTTTATCTGAAGCATTTATATCCAAACATCCTGCTAATACTTTTGGTTGATTTGCCACTACTCCAGCGGTCTTTCCATTTAATCTTATAAATCCTGTTATTATATTTTGGGCAAAAAACTCTTGAGTTTCAAAGAATTCCCCCCCATCTGCCAATAACCTTATTATTTCTTTCATATCATAGGGTTTATTTGGATTAACTGGTACTATTTCATTTAAGGCCTCTTCCACTCTGTTTATTTCATCTGTTACTTCATATACCGGTGGAGATTCCAAATTATTTGAAGGCAAATAAGATAATAAGGTTCTTATCCTTTCTATGGATTCCTCTTCAGTACTATCCATAAAATGAGCTACCCCAGATATACTATTATGAGTACTAGCTCCCCCTAGTTCCTCCTGAGTTACATCTTCCCCTGTTACTGTTTTTATTACCTGAGGACCCGTTATAAACATTTGACTAGTTCCTTCTACCATAAATATAAAATCCGTAATAGCTGGGGAATAAACTGCTCCTCCTGCTGATGGCCCCATTATGGCTGTAATTTGTGGAATCACTCCCGAAGCCATAGTGTTTCTATAAAATATCTTTCCATAACCTGATAAGGAGTCCACTCCTTCTTGAATCCTAGCCCCTCCTGAATCATTTATTCCCACTAAAGGTGCCCCCATTTTCAATGCCATGTCTTGAACCTTGACTATCTTAGCTGCATGCATTTCGCCTAGAGAGCCACCTAATACTGTAAAATCTTGGGCATATACAAATATAAGTCTACCATCCACTGTTCCATAACCTGTAACTACCCCATCTCCTGATGCCTCTGCTTTTCCCATTCCAAAATTAGTGCATCTGTGTTTCACAAAAGCATCGATTTCTACAAAACTATCTTTATCTAATAGTAAATTGATCCTTTCCCTTGCTGTAAGTTTCCCCTTTTTATGTTGCTTTTCAATTCTCTTTTCTCCACCACCTAGTTCAATTTTCTTTCTGGTTTCTAGGAGTTTATCAATTCTCTTTTCCATATTATCCCTCCTTCTAAATAACTCCCTTTTCTCTTAATACTGAAATTTCTTCTGCTGTATAGCCAAGTTTGTCCCCTAATATTTCCTTTGTATGTTCACCTAAAATAGGAGCTGCAGTTCTAATACTACCTGGTGTATCAGAAAGCTTTATTGGTATACCTGCCATCTTAAATGCACCAGCTACTGGATGATCTACTTCTACGATCATGTCTCTAGCCAACACTTGTTTATTAGATACAACCTTATCTATTTTATTTATTTCTGTAGCGGGAATATCTTCTTTATCAAATAAGTCTATCCAATAAGCTGTACTTTCCTTTGCTAGTATTTCTGATACTATTTCCTTAATTTCTTTATGATTTTCGGTTCTCAATCCATTAGTTACAAATCTTTCATCTTCTATTAAATCTTCCTTATTTGTAAGTTTACAAAATTGTGCCCATAGTTTATCGTTTCCAATAGCAATCATAATTTGACCATCTTTAGTAGCAAAAGATTCAAATGGAGTAATAGATGGATGTCTATTTCCAATTGGTTTTGGATTTTCACCAGATATGAAATACCTAGCTATTGCATTTTCTAATACTGCAACTTGACAATCTAACATTGCTACATCTACTTTTTGCCCCTTCCCAGTTTTTTCCCTATTGTATAAAGCTGTGAGTATACCTGTAACAGTAAATATACCAGCAATTATATCTCCTACCGAAGCACCAACTCTTGTAGGCTCCCCACCTTCTTGACCCGTAATACTCATTATGCCTCCCATTGCCTGTACTATAGCATCATAAGCAGGCTTTCTAGCATAAGGCCCAGTGTGTCCAAAACCTGAGCAGGCTGCATATATAACCTTGTCATTTATTTTTCTTATTTCCTCATACCCTAGTCCAAATTTCTCCATGGTTCCTGGTCTATAGTTTTCTACAACAATATCAGCATCCTTAACTAAGTTTGTAAATATCTTTTTCCCCTCACCAGATTTAAGATTTAATGTCATACTTCTTTTGTTTCTGTTAATACTCATAAAGTAAGCACTTTCTCCGCCTATAAAAGGACCAAAAGCTCTAGAATCATCTCCAGTTTTTGGCATCTCTATTTTTAATACATCAGCCCCCATATCCGCTAAGATCATGGTTGCATAAGGTCCTGCCAATACCCTTGTCAAATCCAATACTTTTAAATCTTTAAGTGGTAACATAATTGAATTCCTCCTTAATTAATTTTTTAACATACAATTTTCCGAGCTCTCATCAATTATATATTTGCAGATACCATGCCAATAATTAAAATGGTTGTAAGCCTGTCATTTACACAGTTGTGATTTTAGGCAAAAAAATAAAGTGGTAAGTTATAAGCCATAGTTGACTCATAATTTACCACTTTATCTTATCTATTTATTCTTCTAATCCATATTTTTCCATTTTTCTTCTTAATGTAGATCTAGATATTTTTAAAATTTCCGCTGATTTAGAAATATTCCAATTGTTTTCATCTAATGTATTTAAAATAGTTTTCTGTTCAGAAATCTCTAAAGGACTAAAATCATTATTTATAATATTAGATTCTTCTATTAAGTCCTTAGGCAAATCATTTACACTAATAACCTCCTCCTCTTGAAAGATACATATTCTTTCAATGATGTTTTTTAACTCTCGTACATTTCCTGCCCAATTATAATTTATCATTATATCCATAGTCTTATCATCAAAACCTAATATATTTTTTCCTAGCTTAAAATTATATTCTTCCAAAAAATAATCTATTAGCATTGGGATATCCTCTTTCCTATTTCTAAGAGGTGGGATATATATGGGCACTATGTTTAATCTATAATATAAATCTTCTCTAAAATTTCCCTTTCTAATTTCTGATTTTAAATCTTTATTAGTTGCAGAAATTATTGTGGACTTAAACTTACATTCTTCCATTCCACCTATGGGCCTATACTTATTTTCCTGCAATACTCTTAACATTTTAGCCTGAAGGCTTAAATCCATATCCCCTATCTCATCTAGAAAAAGGATGCCCTCATTAGCTTGTTCAATTAAACCAATCTTCTTTTCATTTGCTCCTGTAAATGCTCCCTTTTCATAGCCAAATAATTCACTTTCTTGAAGGTTTTTTGCTATTGCAGCACAATTTAATGCTACAAAGGGTTTTTCTATACCTTTACCCTGATGAATTAGTTTTGCTACGATTTCTTTGCCTGTACCACTTTCTCCCTGAATTAATACATTTGTATCCATATCCAGGGATGAAATCTTTTTCGCCTTTTCCTTTATACTCCTAATTCCGTCACTTTCCCCTATCAGATCACTTTTGTAAGACATTTGATCTAATCTTTCCTTTACCTCGATATATTTATATGCATTAGATACAGATTCACTTATTTCCTTTAGAGAAAATGGCTTTGTATAATAATCATAGGCCCCAATTTTCATTGATTTTACTGCTAATCTCACCTCACTTAAATAAGTAATCATAATGACAATACAATTAGGATTAACTTTTTTAATTCTCCTTAGAACTTCTATCCCATCAACTCCAGGTAGTTTAATATCTACTATGGCCACCTGAGGATTATGTTTTTTAAAAAGTTCTAATCCCTTCTCTCCTGTTTCCGCGTCATATACTTGATATCCTTGTTTAGATAAGCAAGTTTTTAGAGAAAATCTTATACTCATCTCGTCATCAATTATCAATATTCTCATGAAATTCCTCCCAACTTACCCTTGCTTTTTTAATATTATATTAAATTCAGTGCCCTTGCCCCATTGACTATCAATATTAATATTTCCCTCATGTTCTTTAATAATTTTATATGTACTCGATAATCCTAGACCTGTCCCACCTTTTTTTGTAGTATAAAAGGGTTCAAAAACTTTCCCTATGTTTTCCTTTTTAATTCCAGTTCCATTATCTCTTATATTAATCTCTATCTTATCTCTATATCCTTTAGCCTGAATGTTAATAAAGCCATCTTCCTTAGAAGCCTGAATGCAATTTAACAATATATTTATTAAAGCTTGTTTAATATTGTTCCGATTAATACTAATTTCAGAATACTCCCTACCCATATAATTTTTTGAAAGCTCTACATTCTTGCTTATTATCTCTGGTTTTAATAGATTAATAACCTCATCCATCAAATCAAATATGTTTGTACTTACCCTGTCTGTAGATGTATCCTTAGAAAAACTTAAATAATTTACAACTAGGTCATTTAAATCTTCTATCTCTCTATTTAGCATAATATATATATCTTTTCTAAGTTTTTTATCCTCCCAATTATCCTCAGCTAATTCTAAAAGGTTTTTAATCCCAGCTAGTGGGTTTCCTACATCATGAATTAGAGAAGCTGACAGTTCTCCCAATATGTGCATTCTATCTAATCTAAATATCTCTTTCTCTAACTTTTTTGTATCTGAAATATCATTAAAAGAATAAATTATACCTATAATTTGGGAACTACCCTCGATTACTGGCGATATAAATAAACTTATGGGTATAGATTCATTTTTACAATTTATTATATTCCTTTCTATAAAAATTGATTCCTCTTTCCTATTAATAATCTTTTCAATCAATCCATCTAAATTTAAAGAAATTTTGTCTAAAATTTCTCCAATATTTTCTCCTATAGATTGGCTCTTTGAAATTCCCGTTATCTTCTCTGCAGCATCATTAAAAATTGTAATATATCCATTTTCATCTACTACAATCATACCATTTCCTAGGCTTTTTAAAATATTATCTAAATACTGTCTATAATAGTTCTCCCTATTATAAGATATATTTAGTTGATTAATATTATCCCTTAGCCTAATACTCATATTATTAAAAGAATTTGCCAATTTGTTTATTTCATTGTAAGATTCTATATCCATAAATTCTGCAGTTGCATAATCTTGCCCTAGCTTTTCTACTTCCGTTACCAATCTTTCTATGGGATAGGTTATTTTGTGTGCAAATAATAATCCAGTCATCAGTACTGCAACTGTAAGGACTAGAGTTATTAATTTTAGTTTTTCCCCAAGCCATATAGTTTCCTTAAGCATGGTTTCTTCTGACTGTTCAGCTACTATCATCCAATTAACTTCCTCTATAAAAGAAATAGCACTATGATACTCATTTCCATATCTTTGATAGCTTAATGTGGAACTTATATTACTTTCCATAATGCTTACAAATTCCCCCATTTTATCATCTAATACAATAGGATTATCCTCTAATTTATATACCTCCTTAATATCCTTTATATCAGGATGTATTAATAATGTCCCTAGGCTGTCTGTTATGTAAATCTTTCCATCAAAATTTTTTTGCCCATTATTCGCTACAGTTTCAATATTAGGCAAAGGTATTCCTGCGCCAATTAAGCCTACAACTTCATTGTTTTCATCAAATACTGGAGATGCTATAATAAAATGTAATTCTCCCAAAACTCTACTAATGTGAAGATTACTTATATGGGATTTGCCATCATTCATAACCCCTTGAAAATAATCCCTATCTTTATAATTATACTTTCTATAGGCATCTTCATTATCAGGTTTAGAAAATAACATAAACCCATCTCCATCTATAAAAAAGATTAAATCAAAGTAATTGAAATTATCGTATATTCTAAAAATTTCTTCCTTAATTCCCTCCATATTTCCATAACTCTCTGATGCAAATTTAGCAGCAGTATCAACTGTGTCTTTTGCATTCTGCAGATATAGATATATATGTTCTCCAATCATTTCAGATATCCCCAAGTTTCTTTTCAATATATCCTCTCTCAAATGTTCAGAAGTAACATTATCTAATAGTACTACTGTTATAATTATGGAACTTAAAGCAAAAACCAATATAATAAAAGGGATTTGAAATTTTAGACTAGTAAATTTCATAATTCTCACCTTGTTAATTTTTTATCTTGCTAATTCTAGTATATAGCTTTATGTCAATATAATCAAATATAATCTAATATTCGACAAAATAAAAACAAATCATAAGGAAACCCCATGATTTGTTTTTATTTTTCAGCATATTTTACCATCCTACATATCCATTTTTAAACTGCTGATACATCATATCTGCTAGTCCAAAGCCACTATCCTCTTTGACAACTTCTTTGGAGATTTCTTCTATATACATCTCTTCAAAAATTTTACTACCATTGCTTTTTTGGGTTAAACCATCATCTGGTATGGTCTTGTACATTTCTTTAAACATCATTTGAACAAATATGCCCTCGAATTCTTTACAAGCCTCCATTAAGGCTTCATCATCTTTATTTTTAATATTTTCTGCTTTATTATGTAAAGCTTCTGTATCTAACTGATTAATATAAAAATTATTATTTATATTCATCTAATCACCTTATCTCTTTAGATTATTTACCAATTGTAGCATTTCATCTGAAGTTTGTATGGTTTTAGAATTGATTTCATAAGCTCTTTGAGCAGTTATCATTTTTACCATTTCATCTACTATTTGAACATTAGAGGCTTCTAAATAGCCTTGAATTATTCTACTTTGCATATCTTCCACCTCTATGGGCATTTCTTCACCAGAGGCTGTGGTCATAGTATAAAGGTTTCTACCTTCACTTTGAAGTCCTTCTGGATTAGTGAATTTAACTAAGCCTATTCTACCTAAATCTATAATTTCTCCAAATTCATCTTCTCCAGTTATATAGCCAAATTCATCTATGGCAATATCTTTTAAACCTGATTCAATAACTATGAAATCATCATCTTCAGATAATACATAATAACCTTCTGAAGTTACTAAATATCCTTCATCATTATCCACACTTATTTTAAAACTTCCATCCCTAGTATATGCAGTCTCTCCATCTGGAAGTTCTACTGCAAAAAAACCTTCCCCATCAATGGCTACATCAAAAGTACCTTCTGTAGGCATTAGATTTCCATTTCTAAAATCCCTTTTAGTAGCCACAGGCATAGTACCATGGCCTACTTCTAAATTTACAGGTCTTCCTTCATCATCTTGTATTCTGCCTTTTTTTAAAGTGGAATAAAACAAATCCTTAAATTCTGCTCTACCGGTTTTATATGCTGTGGTATTTACATTAGATAAATTGTTTGCAATAGTATCGATATTAAATTGTTGTGCCTTCATACCAGTTGAAGCTGTCCATAATGCTCTCATAATCTTCCTCCTATACTCTTCCTATTTCATTTGAGGCCTTGTCCATCATTTCATCATGAGTTCTAATGGTCTTTTGCCCTGTTTCAAAATCTCTAAGTAATGTAATCATCTCTACCATTTCAGTAATGGCATTTACATTAGACTCCTCTAAATAGCCTTGTAGTACTTCTCCAGTATAAGGATTTTCCCCCAAGTCTATATCAGGATAAGGTTCTTCATTTTCATCCCTTACTATATCATATAAATTGTCCCCAATTTTTCTTAGAAACTCTCTGTTTTGTATATCTACTATATCTAAGGCCCCTGCCTCTACTCCATCCACTATTACCCTGCCATCAGACAATACTTCAAATTCTTCCCCATTTACATTAATAGGCCCTCCAGTTCCTAGTACTTCCCTACCATCTAATGTAGAAAGATTTCCCTCTCTATTAATAGTAAAGGAACCATCTCTAGTATAATAGGTTTGGCCTTCTTCCCCTTGGACTTTGAAAAATCCTGGTCCATTTAAGGCTAAATCAAATTTTCCACCAGTTTCTACTAAATTCCCTGGACTAAAATCTGTAACGATTTTTTGAAACTTTACTCCTGCATTCATAGTGCCTATTACATTGGTATTAGCATAATATACATTTTGCTGCAATAATTCCCCTATATCCCCATTGTTTTGATTGAGCCTATTCCCATGCTCATCAGTAATATAGTTTTCATAATCTGTTTTTTTAGGGTATTTTTCGTCTATATTATCTGTCCTTAAATCTCCCTTATTATCTGTATAATAAGTTTTTAAATAGCCTTCATCGTCAATGGTAAATCTAATTTCTTTTACATAGCTTTTTCCATTAGAAGTTTCTACTACAAAGTAACCCCTACCAGCCCTAGCTTCATACACCCCAGGTTCTACCTCTACAGGAGCCTGATATACATCAAATTCACTATTTCTCCTAGATGGAATAGGTCTAGATTTATCATTTATTTTCATAAGTAATTTTTCTGGAAATGCTTCTGTCAAAGACATATCCTTTTTAAATCCAGTGGTATTTACATTGGCTAAATTATTAGCCAAAACATCCATTCTCCTTTGATTTGCTACTAAGGAAGTAGCACCAATATATAGCCCTCTATTCACAAGAATTCTCCTTCCCTAATACAAATATACTGTCTATACTACTATCGTCATAAGATTTTTATACTTTAATTATTTCTGCATTCTAATAGAATCTGGGTCTATTTGTTCAGATGCCAAAAAGTCTACCCATTCCAAAGCTTTTCCAGTGCCCATGGCTACTGCACCTATAGGATCTTCTGCAATATTAACCTTTATGCCCGTTTTTTCTGTAATTAGCTTGTCCATACCATATAATTTGGCACCTCCACCTGTTAATATTACTCCATCATTGCCTACATCTGCAGCTAATTCTGGCGGGGTTTTTTCTAGTACTTGATGGATAGTTTCAATTACTTGAGCTAAAGTTTCTTCCATAGCTTCTAATGTTTCACTAGAAGATATTTCTATATTTCTAGGTAATCCTGTAACTAAATTTCTTCCCCTTATTTCCATAAATACTTCCTTGTCCCTTGGGTAGGCAGTCCCAATATTCATCTTTAAATCTTCTGCAGTTCTTTCGCCTATCATCATATTATGTTTTTTTCTAATATATCTAGTAATAGCCTCATCACAATCGTCTCCTGCAATTCTAATAGATCTAGAAATAACTATTCCTCCTAGGGATATTACGGCCACATCTGTGGTGCCCCCTCCTATATCTATTACCATATTCCCACTTGGTGCAGTAATATCTAAGCCTGAACCTATGGCTGCAGCAATAGGCTCTTCTATTAAAAAGGTTTTACTGGCTCCAGCATGATTACTAGCCTCTAGTACTGCTCTTTTTTCCACTTCAGTTATTCCCGATGGAACACATATTATAACCCTTGGTTTCAATAATGTTTTTCCCACAGCTCTATTATAAAAATACTTTAGCATCTTCTCTGTAATACTATAATTAGAGATTACACCATCCCTCATAGGTCTAATTGCTCTAATATTTCCCGGAGTCCTTCCTAGCATACTTCTAGCCTCTTCCCCTACAGCTAGAAAATCTCCTGTGTTTTGGTCTATGGCCACCACAGAAGGTTCATTTAGCACAATACCCTTTCCCTTAGCAAATACCAGTATACTAGCTGTCCCTAAATCTATCCCTAAATCTGTTCTAAAAATACCCATTTCTATTTTTCCCCCCCTTAATCTCTATTATATAATAATATATCACATCATGTAAATATTTCTATATAAATCTAAAAATTCCTTCTTTTTTTTACAATTTCATATAAAAAATAACTATCCCTTTTCCATGACTGGCATGAAAAAGGGATAGTTATTTAAAAATCAATAAATCTTCTAACTTTAAAACCTAAAGCAGCAACTTGTCTATCTATTTTAATTAAGTAAAACCTAGTTATTGTAGATCTATTTAATTTTGAAATTTTTTATTATATTTTCTAAGTCAAGAGCTATTTCTTTAAGTTTTTCTGTCATATTTGATATTTCTTCCATACTTGCTGCCTGTTCCTCTGCTGTTGCTGATAGTTCTTCTGTTGAGGCAGAGGTCTCTTGTGCAATAGATGTTATGGCTTCTATAGATCCAGTCACTTCTTCTTTATCATTCTCTACATTATTTATACTTTCAGTTAAACTTTTTACCTGAGTTAAAATTTCTTCCACTGAAACTTGAATAGCATCAAAGGAAACAAGGGTATCTTCTACTACTGAATTAGATTGTTCTAATGTAATATTTACATTATCCATTTCCAATTTAGTAGAGCCTATGTCCTCACTTATTTCTTCAATAATCCCTTCTACCATCAAAGTTGCATTGTGGGTTTCCTCTGCTAACTTTCGTATTTCATCTGCCACTACACTAAATCCTCTTCCAGCTTCTCCTGCTCTAGCGGCTTCAATTGCGGCATTTAATGCTAATAGATTTGTTTGTTCGGCTATACTTCTTACTGTTTCAACAATATTTTTAATAGAGTTTGATTTTTCATCTAGTCCAAGTATTCTTTCTGCAATTTGCTGTACCCCATGATTGTTCTCCTCTATGGTAATCTTAAGGGCTTTAAGTACCTTTGCATTATCTTTATTTATTTCTGCTGCCTGATGTGCATAATCTTCTAATATATTAGAGCCTTTGGTAGCTTCTCCAAGTCTTTCGGCTAATATATTCATCTTTTCATACCCACTAGTACAATTTTCTGCTTGTTCACTAGCCCCGATGGCTAATTCTTCTACGGCTTTTGCCATTTCCTCTATAGAATAGGAAGTATCTGTAGTATTCGTAAATATATCTCCCGAGAAATTTAATAAGACTCCTGAACTCCCTTTTATATTTCCAATAATGGAACTAAGGTTTTCTCGCATTTTATTTATATTAACTGCCATTAATCCTAATTCTGATTTGTTATTTTGTAACTTTTCATAAGTAGTGTCATAAATTAAATTTAGGTTTGAAATTTTATCTACAAGGAAATTTAGATCTTTAATTGGAATAGATATTTCTTTTTTCATAAATAAATATAATAGTAGTAGACTAATAAACATAATTAGTACGCTTACAATAATTCCCTGGCTTGTAGTAGCCTTTATTGCTTTCTCTACATTGTCCATTGAAAGCCCAATACAAAAATAATTATTGGTTTCATTTGTATCTTTATCTAATTTATCTAAACTAGATAAGTCTTCATTATAAGGAATAAACACATTGTATATTTTTTTGTTTAATTCCTCATCATAGGTAATCTCAGTATAGGTCTGTTGGAGCTTTAATTTTTCCTTAGCCTTATTAGAAAATTCTAGATTGCTTATTTCTCCCCGACTATCATATCTAGTATTTAAATCTTTATCTAGAGCTAATATATATTCTGCAGACTTATCATTAATTAATTCCTGTATAGCCTTTTCTAATTGTAGGTTTTCCTTCATCTTCATTATGCTATCTGCATTTATGCCTATTTGGACTAAACCAAAATCTGTTTTAACTGCCCCAAATTTATAATATATATCCCCAATTGTGCTTTTTCTAATATCTTCAATTATTACATCTTTATCCCCTCTTATAATATCCATAACTGGATGATCCTCAGAGTATACATAGCCTACACTTTCATCTTGATTAGAATAAAGGGTATAAGCTTCATTATCCACAATATTTAGTTCGGAAACTCCAGTTTTTTTTGATAATGCTTTTAAGCCCTCATTAGTGTATTCTCCTTTATTTCCTAAAAAATGGCCTAGATTTTCTATATATATATATCGATTATTTCATCTACATCCTTTTCAACTTTGTCTAAGCTTTCTAAATTATAAATTAACATATTACTTATTTGCTCTGCCCTATCATCTAATTCTCCATATATAGCCTTTCTAGTATTTTTAATAGAAGAATATGTATTAATTGATAAAGCTACAATAAAAAGGATGCTAGCAATTATTAATATTTTACCGCCTAAAGAATTGCTTGTCATTTTATCACTTGATTTTTTAACATTTTCCTTTTTAGCTTTAAGTTTTTTCTTATTTTTTTTAATCTCCATCTGTTTAACCCCCCATGTAAATATTAGGCCTTAAATTCTGTACATTAATAAATCATTCTCCAAAGGAAAAGCTTCCCTAACACTTTAATATATGCAAATATTCTGCCAAGGTTTAATCGGGTATTTTGGCTAATTCCCCCTATTTTTGACTAAATATGTCCTAAAATAAGTATTATAGTCTCAATTCCAATACTAGTATTAAAATTGAAACTATAATTACCTTTACTTAAATCAAAAAAATTAAAAATACCTTAGAATAATTTAAAATATTCTAAGGTATTTCTTTTGTGGGCTTAAATAGTCCTAGAGCACCTCTTGTTCCTGTTTATATTTTAATTGAGTGGCCTTTCCGCCCCTGATATGCCTCTCAGCCTTGTTTTTTTCAAGCACCTGTTTCACCATCGTAGCTATAAGAGGGTTTATCTTGGGAAGCCTTTCTGTAACATCCTTATGAACAGTACTTTTGCTAACTCCAAATACACCTGCAGCTTGCCTCACTGTAGCTTCTTCAGATATTATGTATTTAGCAATTTCTAAAGCCCTTTCCTCTATATAATCCTTCACTTATATTTAACCCCCTTTGGAATTAATTTTAGGATTTATTCTTTGTAAATACTTATGCATATTGTTTTCCTAATAGAACAAATATCTAGTTTTAAATACTCCTGCTATTTGCTAATAGAAAACTCAGGTAAATAATCTAAGGGATTTTTATTTATACCATTTTCTATTATTTCAAAATGTAAATGGGCTTCCTCCATCATTTCTATTGTGGCTGTTTGGCCGATGCTTCCAATAATATCGCCTTTTTGAACATTTGAGCCTTCCACAACATTAGTTCCTTCAGATAAATTTACATACTTAGTTAAAAATCCATTTCCATGATCTATGATTATTACTATGCCCCATAATTCATCTCTATATACCTCTGTAACGATACCTGATAGTGCAGCTTTAACTTCTGTTCCTTCTGTTGCTAAAATATCTACTCCATTATGATTTGTCCATTCTTCTAAGGTTTTTGAATAAACTAAATTTCCATTAGTAAAGTTTAAACCTAATTCTCCATCTATGGGCTTAAGCATATTTTCCAATTCCATAGAGGAAATTCCATCTACTAGGGTGTAGTTTAAATCATCAGGTTCATCAGGCTCATCCTCTAAATCTTCCATTGGTTCTTCTTCTATTTCTTCTTCTAAATTTTCTTCAAAGGTTTCCTGAATATCCCTATCCCTTCTATAGTCCTCCATATTTACCTCATCTTCCATTCTGCTTATTTCCATATAGGGCTCTTCCTCATTTAATATAATAAAATCTTCCCCTGGATTTACCTTAGCCTCATTAGAATCTTTAGCTTTCCCCCTAGAAATCATTATGGATGTAGTTATTAGTCCTATTCCTAATAGTGCAATAATATAAAACCCCGTTTTTTTCTTCATTCCCCCACCTCCATTAGATATTATTAGATATTATTTCCACTATTAGTTATTTCATACATGGTCTTAAGAAAAAATTTCAGTAATATAGTAAAATTATTTTGCATAATATAGTATATACTTAAGGCAAAGAGGGGGATAAAATGAAAAAAATTGGTATATACATTCTCATAACTCTTATAATTACCATACTTATACCAACAATAGTTGTAACTAGCTTTAATTTTAGCCCTAGGGGAGAAGATATAGAAGTTTCCAAGCCCTATAAAAGAGATAATAAAAAAAAGGACTCCATAGCCCAAGAAGATGAATATAGCTTTGATGGCTCTATAATAGTTTATAACACAAGAAATCAGCAGGTGCATAATATGCCTCTTGAAGAATATGTAAAAGGGGTGGTAGCTGCAGAAATGCCTGGGGAATTTCATATAGAGGCATTAAAGGCACAAGCTATTGCCAGTCGTACATATGCCCTAAGTAGGTCTGTAAACTTCCCAGAGGGGCATCCAGATCATATAGAGGCACCACTATGTACGGGTATACATTGTCAGGCCTATTTAACCATAGAAGAATTAGAAAATCTTCATGCTAAGGATTGGATGGATAAATATTGGCCTAAAATAGAAGAGGCAGTAAATTCTACAAAGGGACAGGTTCTTTATTATAATGAAGAATTAATTGAGCCACTATATCATTCCACCAGTGGAGGAATGACCGAAGATGCTTTAAATGTATTTGCAGTAGATAGACCCTATTTGAAAGCAGTAGAAAGTCCCTATGAAGAAGAAGCACCAAAATTTAAGGCCTTAACCACCATAACTGGTGATGAATTTGTATCTAAACTAAATGCCAAATATCCTGGTACAAATATTACTAAAGAAAATCTACAAGATAAGATAAAATTAGTAGAAAAAACTCCTTCAGGAAGAATAAAAAAATTAGCTATAAATGGAACAATTATAAATGGAAGAGAAATAAGAGAATTATTTGAATTAAACTCCACAAATTTTAAAATAAGCTATAATCCTAAAACCAATATAATAGATATAGAAACCACAGGCTATGGCCATGGCGTAGGCATGAGCCAATGGGGTGCCAATGGTATGGCGAAGAAGGGCATAGATTATGAGACTATACTAAAGCATTATTATACGGGAGTTAAGATAGAGAAGATAGAGAAAATGGAGAATTGACAATGGACAATTGTTAGGGTCTAGCTTTTGGGATGACAGAAATAACTTACATTTTGGGGGACTGTCCCCTTAAATGTAAGTTATTTTATGAAGGCATTCTGCTTAGGATGACAAATAAAAAAGAGGCCAAAGGCCTCATAATTCACAATTCATAATTCACAATTCAAAATTCACAATTTAGAATTGGAAATAGCCAACGGCTATTTCCTATATATTTTTGCTCCTAAATTTCTAAGTTTTCCTTCTATATTAAAATATCCCCTATCTATATGATAAGTATTTCCTATTTCCGTAACTCCACTGGCAACTAAGCCTGCTAGGACTAGAGCTGCTCCAGCTCTTAGGTCTGTTGCTTTGACTGGGGCTCCCATTAATTCATCTACTCCTTGAACAATGGCAGATTTTCCGTCTATTTTAATATCTGCTCCCATCCTTTTTAATTCGTCTACATGCATAAATCTGTTTTCAAATACAGTCTCAATTGCTACACTTGTCCCATTACATATACTCATAAGTGCCATAAATTGTGCTTGCATATCTGTTGGAAAGCCTGGATAAGGTAGAGTTTTAATATCTGTAGCTTGAAGAGTACTTGGTGCAATTACTCGAATTTTATCTCCATTTTCATAAATCTTACAGCCAACTTCTCTTAATTTAGCTATTACTGGTTTAATATGGCTGGATATTACATTTTCAACTATTATATCTCCTTTAGTAATGGCAGCAGCCACCATAAAGGTCCCTGCTTCAATTCTATCTGGAATAATTGAATGAGTAGTGCCTCCTAGTTTTTTCACGCCTTTAATTCTAATACTACTAGTACCTGCACCTTTTACATCTGCACCTAATTTATTTAAAAAGTTCGCTAAATCTACTATTTCTGGTTCCATAGCTGCATTATCTATAATGGTTTCCCCTTCAGCCATGGTGGCCGCCATCATTATATTTTCTGTGGCTCCAACGCTTGGAAAGTCTAAATATATTCTATCTCCAAGCAATTTATCTGCATATGCTCCAATATTCCCGTGGTCTACATCTATTTTTGCACCTAATGCTCTAAATCCTTTTAAATGCAAGTCTATAGGTCTAGTGCCTATAGCACAACCTCCAGGTAATGAGGTTTTGGTTCTGCCTATTCTAGTTAATAATGGTCCCATTACTAAAAATGATGCTCTCATTTTACTCATTAATTCATATGGGGTTTCGTAATTTACTAAATTGCTAGAATTTATTTTTATAATTTCATCGCCTAAAAATTCTACTTTTGCACCTAAAGACATTAATACTTCGCATATTACTTCCACATCTTTTAATCTTGGTACATCCTCTAATATTATATCCTCCGTTCCCAAAAGGGATGCAGCTAAAATTGGCAAAGCCGAATTTTTTGCCCCACTTACCCTTACACTCCCACTTAATGGAGGACTTTGTTCCACCATTATTTTTTCCAAAGAAATCCCCTCCCACTTCTAGTAACCAATGCTGATAATAGGTGTTCCTATCCAAATATAATTTTTATTTTCATATTCATTAAAACGAAGCCCTATATTTAAATTCATTTTCCTGCTGCCTGTGTAAATGTATTCCTCTATATATGGGGTAAAAACAGAATAAGACAATATCCCATCTTCCCTATATTCTTCTATTAGTTTTCCTTTTACCAATTTTATAGTTTTTAATATGTTTTTGTCTATTTCTTCTAGGTTTGAATCTTCATCAAAAGCTCCGACTACGCAGATTGTAATATTTACAGGACTATCGTATTTGTGAAAGAAATTTTCCACCTTTACTATTATATCATTTATTTCTACAAATTGCACTTTCTTTGTAAAATTTATAAATAGGGAGGTCTCGCCATTTCCGTCTACGTCTTCGTAAGTGGATAGGGTAATGGTTGCTAAATTTTTATCCTCATCCATTCCCTGCACCATTAATTGAATAAATCCCTCTTCCTCTATTAATTCTTCAAAGTAATATTCTTCCAAGCTTAAATGTCCTTTTATGCCTAAATGCTCTCTAATTTCACTTCCTATTAAAAGCATTTCCTCTTTAGAAATAAATTCATCTAATATAATTCCGCCTATATCAATATCACCTTCTACAAAATCTGCACCAACTTCCCCTAAAATCCCCATTAGTAAATCTCTATCCTCTGTCCTTCTCTCTCCAAAACCAAATATAGGTGCCAATAATAAAATGATAACAATTAATAGTAGATATTTATACCTTTTCATACTCAAACCCCTCTCAGGCCTTCGGCCAATTTTGAATTTTTAAAAGATAGACTTAGAACATTCAAAATTTAAAATTCACAATTTATAATTCCAAAGGTAAGGGTATTTTTAATGAAAATGTAAAGGGGGACAAAACATTTTTACAATAAAAAAATACCCTTTCCTTATGTTAAAAGTATTGCCAAGAAAGGGTACTTTTTATACCTATTTATTAAATTTATTTACCATCAAATTTTTTAAGGCCTGCTACATCTAATCTATTTAGGGCTCGTTTAAGGGCTCGTTCGGCTCTGTCTATATCTAAACCTTCAGGTTTTTCCCTTAGACGTTTTTCAGCTTTTTCCTTTGCTTCCTCTGCTCTTTCAATATCTATTTCCTCTGGCCATTCACAAGAATCTGTAATTATGGTAGTTTTTTCTTTATCTACTGAAATATAGCCATTTACTGCTGCTGCTACCTTTTCTTCTCCATCTTTTAGAATTCTAATCTTCCCAATAGCCAGTGGTGTAATAATAGGGGCACGGTTTTTTAAAATAGCCATTTCCCCTTCTATTCCTTTGACTATTACTCTATCTACTTCTCCTTCGTAAAAAGACCTTTCGGGAGTAACAATTTCAAGCATAAAACCCATATTATCCCTCCATGCCTTTAGCTTTTTCTATAGCCTCATCTATGGTTCCTACCATAAAGAATGCTTGCTCTGGGAGATCATCGTGTTTCCCTTCTAATATTTCTTTAAATCCTCTTATAGTTTCATGAATTGGCACATATTTACCTTCCATACCTGTAAATTGTGATGCTACAGTGAAAGGTTGTGATAAAAATCTTTGGATTTTTCTAGCTCTAGATACTGTTAATCTATCTTCATCTGAAAGTTCATCTATTCCAAGGATTGCTATTATATCTTGTAAATCCTTATATCTTTGTAATACCTCTTGGACCCTTCTTGCCACTTCATAGTGTTCCTTGCCTACTATTTCTGGGTCTAATATTCTAGATGATGAATCTAGTGGGTCTACTGCTGGGTATATCCCTAATTCTGAAATTTGACGAGACAATACTGTAGTAGCATCCAAGTGAGCAAAAGTAGTTGCTGGTGCTGGGTCAGTTAAATCGTCTGCTGGTACATATACAGCTTGCACAGATGTTATGGAACCTTTCTTTGTGGAGGTAATTCTCTCCTGAAGAGCACCCATTTCTGTTGCAAGTGTTGGCTGATACCCTACTGCTGAAGGCATCCTACCAAGTAATGCAGATACTTCTGAACCTGCTTGGGTAAATCTAAAAATATTGTCTATAAATAATAATACGTCTTGACCTTCTTCATCTCTAAAATATTCCGCCATAGTAAGTCCTGTTAATCCTACCCTCATTCTAGATCCTGGTGGCTCATTCATTTGACCAAATACTAAGGCAGTTTTGTCTATTACTCCTGATTCAATCATTTCATGGTATAAATCATTACCTTCTCTAGTTCTTTCTCCAACCCCTGCAAATACAGAAAGCCCACCATGTTGTATGGCTATATTGTTGATTAATTCCATGATTAAAACAGTTTTCCCTACACCTGCACCACCAAACAATCCAATTTTACCACCCCTGGAATAAGGGGCAATTAAATCTACTACTTTAATTCCCGTTTCAAATATTTCAGTAGAGGTTTCTTGTTCTTCAAAGGATGGTGCTGGTCTATGAATTGGAGAAGTCATTTTTGTATTTACTTCTCCCTTTCCATCTATAGGTTCGCCTAATACATTAAAGAGTCTACCAAGGGTCTCTTTCCCAACAGGTACAGCTATAGGCTTTCCAGTATTTCTAGCTTCCATACCCCTAATAAGCCCATCAGTTACTCCCATAGAAATACATCTTACTGTATCATCTCCAATATGCTGAGCTACTTCTACTATTAATTTTTCACCATGATTATCTATTTCAATTGCATTTAATAATTCTGGCAAGTTTTCTTCACTAAATCGAATATCCACTACAGGGCCTATAATGGATACTATTTGGCCTATGTTTTTTTCCATATTACCACACTCCTTTCCTTGTTACTTAAGAGCTTCAGCACCTGTAACAATTTCTGATATTTCTGCTGTAATAGCGGCCTGCCTTGCCCTATTATAGCTTAATTGCAATTCATCTATCATTTCATCTGCATTATCAGTTGCAGATTCCATGGCAGTCCTTCTGGCACCTTGTTGGCTACTGGAAGATTCTATTAATGCTCCATATATAATGGATTCAATATATTTTGGAATCAGATAATCTAATACTTCCTCTGGAGATGGCTCAAACTCTACAACTGAAGTTTTACCTTCCGAATCCATTTTGACTTCCTCATTGGGAAGAAGTTTTAATTTTATAATATTTTGATTTATAGTGGTTATAAATTCTGTATAAAATATATTTACTTCATCCACTTTCCCACTTTTATACATATTCATTACAATTTTTCCAATATCTCTAGCATGGGAAAATTTAGGCTCCTCTGTCATACCCACAAACTCTCCCACTATATTATAATCTCTTCTTTTAAAATATTCTCTTCCCTTTAAACCAACGGTTATCAAATGGGAATTTTCTTTTTTATCCCGTATTTCATGTTCTACTTTTCGGATAATATTAGAATTAAATCCCCCTGCTAAACCCCTATCGGCTGTAATTACTATATATAATGAGTTTTTTACATCTCTAATTTCCAAATAAGGATGCTTTATGCCTTTACCATTAGACAAGGTATTTTGTATATTTTCATACACTGTATTATAGTAGGGTCTAGATTTTTCCATCTGTTCCCGTGCCCGTCTTAATTTTGATGAAGATACTAATTCCATGGCTTTTGTAATTTGTCTGGTATTGGAAATTCCCCTTATTCTTCTCTTAATATCCCGTGTGGATTCTGCCATTTATTCACCTCCACTTTATTTAATTGACAATTGACAATTGATAATTGACAATTGTTTGGGTCTAGCTTTTGGGACAAGGAGAACCGTCCCCGCTGTCCCATTACATGGTTTTTTTGAATTCTCCTATGGCTTCTACGATTTTCTTTTCTGTCTCTTCTGTTAAATCCTTGGTTTCCTTTATGGAATTTATTATCTCTGGATAGTTATTGTCTATATAATTTGAAAGATCTTTTTCAAATTCATTAACTTTATCTAATGGAATATCTGATAGATATTTGTTAATTACTGCATATAGCATTATAACTTGATGTTCTACGGATATTGGATTATATTGTGGTTGTTTTAAGATTTCCATTATTCTTTCCCCTTGGGCTAGTCTCTCCCTAGTGTCTTTATCTAAGTCTGAACCAAATTGTGCAAAAGCTGCTAAATCCCTATATTGGGCTAATTCTAGTTTTAAACTTCCGGCTACTTTTTTCATAGCCTTAATTTGAGCAGCGCCTCCTACCCTAGATACAGAAAGTCCAGTATTTATGGCTGGTCTTTGTCCTGCAAAGAATAAGTCTGTCTCTAAGAATATTTGCCCATCAGTAATGGAAATTACATTAGTTGGAATATATGCTGAAATATCCCCAGCTAAAGTTTCTATAATTGGTAGGGCTGTAATACTTCCTCCACCATATTCATCTGATAGTCTTGCAGATCTTTCTAATAATCTAGAATGTAGATAAAATACATCTCCTGGGAAAGCCTCTCTTCCTGGAGGTCTTCTCAATAATAATGCCATTGCCCTGTAGGCAATGGCATGTTTGGATAAATCGTCATATACAATTAATACATCTTTGCCATTATCCATAAATTCTTCCCCCATAGTAACTCCTGCATAGGGGGCAATATATTGTAGTGGTGCCAATTCACTAGCTGTAGCACTAACTACAATAGTATAGTCCATAGCATTGTGTTTTTCAAACACATCTACAATTCGAGCCACTGTGGATCTTTTCTGTCCTATGGCTACATATATACATATTACATCTTGACCTTTTTGATTAAGAATAGTGTCTATTGCCAAAGCAGTTTTTCCTGTCTGTCTATCTCCTATAATTAACTCTCTTTGTCCTCTACCTATGGGGAACATTGAGTCAATAGCTTTTATTCCCGTTTGCAATGGTTCATCTACAGGTTTTCTAGTAATTACACCAGGGGCTATTCTCTCAATAGGTCTAAATTTATTAGCATTAATAGGCCCTTTTCCATCTATAGGCTGCCCTAGTGCATTTACTACTCTACCTACCATTTCATCTCCTACAGGGACTTCTACTATTCTATTGGTCTTTTTAACTGTATCTCCCTCTTTAATCTTTTGATCACTGCCTAGAAGTACACAACCTACATTGTCCTCCTCTAGATTTAGTGCCATACCAAAGACTTCTCCTGGAAATTCAATTAATTCTCCAGCCATACAGCCTTCCAAGCCATGAACTCTTGCAATACCATCCCCAACTTGAATTACAGTACCTATATCTACCATGTCTAATTTATTTTCATAATTTTTAATCTGTTCCTTTATAACAGAACTAATTTCTTCTGGTCTTAACGCCATTTTTTCACCCCAGCTTTCCTATAATGCGGATATTTTAATGCTTCTTTCTATATTTTCTAATTGTGCTTTTATACTTCCATCTAAGATTTTGTTGTCAATTTTTAAAACTACTCCCCCTAATATATTAGGGTCTATAGCGTTTTTCAAATTGACATTTTTATTTAACTTTTCTCCCAGGGTTAGTTTTAACTTTTCCTGATGTTTTTCATTCATAGGTATTGCAGTTATAGCTACAATATTTATGATGTTTTCATATTCATTAAATAAGTCGTTAAATTCATTGTTTATGTCAATTAAATATCTTTCTCTTCTTTTATCTATTATTATATAGAGAAAATTCAACATTTCTCCACTTACACTTTTACCAAAAATATTATTTAATAAATCCTTTTTTTCATCCTTTGAAATTTTAGGATGAGCAAGGATAATTTCTATTTTTGGCTCTTTTTCTAAAACATCTTTTATAAGATTTAAATCCTTTTGAAATTCTTCTAGTTTATTTAATTCTGTGCCAGCTTCAAATAGGGCATTGGCATATCTATTAGCTATTAATTTTGCCATTTAGACTTACCTACCTCATCTACAAATTTATCAATTAAATCCTCTTGAGCGGCCAAGTTTAAATTTTCCCCTATAATTTTAGAGGCAATAAGTATGCCCATTTCTCCTGCTTCATTTTGTACTTCCATTAGGGCCTTTTCTTTTTCTACTTCTATTTCTCTTTTGGCCTTATCTAATATATTTTTGGCTTCCTCTTTAGCTTCTAATATTATATCTTCTCTTACTTCTTCGCCTCGTCTCTTGCCACTTTCTATAATGGCTTGAGATTCGCCTTTGGCTTCTTGAATTTGGATTTCATATTGGGATTTTAATTGAATAGCTTCTTCTTTAGTCCTATGAGCTCCATCTATATTATTTTGAATATTTTCTTGTCTTTCATTTAAAGCTTTTGAAACTGGTTCATAAAGTAATTTCCTAAGTCCAAGGAATAATACTAAAAATGCTCCTAAGGTTAAGAGCATATTTATCCATTCTGGTATGACTCTTACATCTATTTCCATCTAAAAGCCTCCTTTTCCGTGAGGTAATGAGTAGGAGCCTATTGGCTCCTAATTACAATCCTAAATTTACATATGCTGTTAGTAATGGTCTAACAAATAGTAGTATTATAGCAATTATTAAACTATATATACCAGTTGTCTCAGCTACTGCTTGCCCTAGAAGCATAGTTCTAGTAATTTCTCCTGCTGCTTCTGGTTGTCTACCTACTGCCTCAGCACCTTTTCCTGCTGCATGACCTTGACCAATACCAGGCCCTAAACCTGCTATCATTGCAATACCTGCACCTATTGCTGAACACCCTAAAATAAAAGCTTCACTAGTTATACCTTGTAACATTTATTTTCCTCCTCCCAAATTTTAAAAAAACTAATCTAAATTACCACCTATAAATACCATGGTTAGCATGGTAAATATAAAACTTTGTAGCACTCCTGAAAACAAGTCAAAATAAGCATGAAATGGCGGTGCTATAATTGGGGCTAAATAGCCCACAAAATTATAGAATAAAGTCATAATCAATACCCCTGACAATACATTTCCAAATAGACGGAAAGATAGGGATATTGGATTAGCCAATTCTCCTATAATATTCAATGGGGTTAAAAGGGGTAAAGGTTCAGTAAATCCCTTTAAATATCCAGGAAGCCCACTGTTTTTTAAGCCATAGTATTGAGTTAAAGTGAAAGTGATTAGTGCCAGTGTCAATGTTACACTATAATCTGATGTAGGCGGTGTAAACCCTATTAAACCTATTAGATTGGCACATAATATAAAAGTTAGTAGGGTAAGTATAAAGGAACCAAATTCTAGATGGTTCTTTCCCATAGTATCTCCAACTATTTTATTTATCATCTCCACATACATTTCTATTACATTTAAAAATTTTGAAGGCTTTTCATTTACATTTGCATTCTTGACCTTTTTATTTATTACGGCTGCAAATATCAATAGTGCAATTACTATAATCCACACATTTACAATGGTATCTGGAATAGTAAAAGATTTGCTTCCTATCTTTACCAAAAACTCTATTGCCAAGTTTTCCTCCCTCCTTTCCAAAATCCCTATTTAATAGTATAACAAATTTTTTAAGGCTAATTAAGTTTATTTAAATTTATTTGATAAATAATCCCAAATAGCTAGGGATATAATTGTAGTCTTTATTAATAATAATCCTATAGCAGTAGCAAGAAAACTTAAATAATCTGCTGTAGCTGCAATAATTAAAATTATAGCATAAATACTCATTCTAATAAAGTATTGTCTAACAGTATAATTATAGGCTCCATCTGGATTCATAAAGGCTGCTTTTTTCACCGACTTATCCATTAAAAGAAATGTGAGTATTCCAATTAAGGTGCCAAATATTAAACCAAGAATATATGGCTTTGGTTCTTTTGCGGCTATGAGAATTATACCCATAATTATTAAGGCTAAAATTAAGGTTTTTTTAATTATGATTTGTACAATATTCTCATCACCTAACATTTTTCCACTCCTTATGACTTCCTATGTACTATTTTTTGTCAGTAAGTTTAAATAAATTCAAGAAACCCGCCCCTGCACCAATTATAATTAGTATTAGGGTAAATACCCCATTTAATTCTAACTTTCTATCAATTAGTCCACCTAAATATACTCCAATTAAAATGGGAGTTATAATAGATAGCCCTATTTGCGTTATTAAAACTAAATTTCGGTACATATTTTTGTCGTTTTTTTTGTTCAAAAAAATAACCTCCATATTAATGGATACTTAATTGCCTAAATATAAATATACATAATATTTCACTAGATTGCAAATGTTTTATAATAGTTTATTTTTAGACAAGGTTTGAGGACTTATTTAGAATATATTTCCACATTGCTAGAAGTATAACATAGAAAATTGTCGAATACAAGCATTATGTAAACAAAATATTGGTGGCTTTTAGAATACTTCTAAAAGCCACCAATGTATTATATTGCTTAACAGATAATTTTTAATTCATTTCTATTAAGTTCATAAAACTAGTTCCATTTTCCGTATTCTCCACTTGAAAATAATCTGAAATAGTTGCAGCTACATCTGAAAGGGTAGCTCTTTCTCCTAAATCTACTTTATTTAGTTTTTTACCATATACTAATAAAAATGTTTTTTCTCTAGTATGCTGACTAAATCCTATGGTTGGGTCATTCCCATGGTCTGCAGTAATGAACAATATATCTTCATCTTTCATTTTATTTATAATATACCCAATATACTTGTCTACAATCATTAATTTTTCTGCATATTTTTCCACATCCTGAGCATGTCCTGCCAAATCTGTTTCCTGTACTGTAGCCGCAATTATTCCATTTTTCATATATCCCATGGATTCTACTACAGACTTCATTACCTTTTCAGTATCTACTGCTGGAATTTTATTGGCCTTTTCACATTGGATTACATCCTGCATTTTGCCTATTAAACTCACTTCATAATTGTTCTTAGATAAAATGGTACTTATTTGTTTTTCTGGATCAATTCCATATCCTAAATGTCTACTTATATAACCCTTATTATATACTCCAGATTTCGGTGAATTAACTCCAGTTAATCCATCTTCCCTAGTTTCAATACTATTTAATATTTTCTCTATACTTACACCTTCTCCACCAAGGGCTATTACCCTATTGACTTTTACTACAGATCTTACTTTTTCTCCTATATCTAAAACCTTGTCAAAAGGAATATAATCTAATGGAGCTGTTATATTATATATTTGCCCATAATCCGTTTCTATATTATCTGCCACCACTACCAAATCATCTACAAGTATATAGGGCTTATCTTCCTTAGGGAATTCTACCTTATGTCCACTCTCCCTTAATTTTTTTATAACATCTTCACGAAAATAGGAGAAGGGTTCCATTAGTGGTTTCTTTGGCTTTGTACCCATTATCTCCTGATGGCCTACAAAGCTATCAGCACCATGGTGTTCTAGATTTAATATTCCATAGCTTCCTATATTATCTACATTGCTCAATCTAGGATGTTTCAATATTTCATTAATACCTAGTTTTTCAAAACTAGGTATTTCTATTTTTTCTGCATTATCTAATAAATGTTTAAAAGTATTTGCCCCCATATCCTGAGGTCTTGTTTCTGGCACATCTTCCATACATCCTACACCTAAACTATCTACTACAATTACAATAGCCCGTTTCATATTTCCACCTCTATCTTAATCTATTACCTAAATTGTCATATATCCCAACTAATCTAGGATTTCCATTGTCAATTCCCTTTATCAATGCAACCTCTGATCTAGTTACAAATATTTGGGTTCTAAAGGCATATACCACTGTGTCTCCAATATTTACTTTTCTATTCTCCAATTCTAATCCCCCATAATAATCAATATTTGTTGGGGATATATCTATAGCTTTTAATATATTGTCCAATCCCTTTTCCAAATTAGGTCCTACTATAGCTTTTTTTATATTTCCTCGCCTATAATATCCTCCACCATAGGCATAGGCCTCATTTCCATAAATATGGGATATTTCACTTATATATACCATCGCTGGAATTTCAGGCTGGTCTATATGAGCATTTATGGGAATTGTACCAGTAAAAGCATGGCCTGGTTCCCCATGGGTTCCACCTAGTTTTCTTATCATGGAAATAGTAGATACTGAATTGGCACTAGGAAAGTTAATTTGTTCCAAGTTTAAGCCTAAATGTTCTTCTAATATTTTGGCAGCATCCAATAAAGTTTTTACATTATGAGTTTCTACTACCTTTTTTTCCTGTGAATTATATAACAAACACGGGAAAGAAGTAACCCCTACTATTTTCACTCCCTTGTATTCCATTATCTTTTTAGCTGATTCTATTAGTTCACTTTTCCTAAATCCTCCAGTCTGCCCTTCATATATTAAATCTTTATCATCTATAATCTTTAATATTATATCCTGGACCTTTCCCTGTTTCTCTGCTTCCTTAGAAATTTCTCTTGCCTTTTCTATAGTAAATACGGTAATTACCTCTGGATTAAGTTCTACTATTTCTTTTATCATATTAGAAGGAATTTGAACTAAATGCCCCACATTTCCTATTTTAATTCCATTTCTAGCCAAAACTAGGGCCTCCCAAGGATCTACTGCCACTGCCTTGTCAATGCCTACACTTGATATTAATTTAGCTACCTCCGGGTTTCTACCAATTTGTTTAGTCATCATATATAGTTTTATATTGTTTTTATCTGCCTCTGCCTTTAATTTTTTCGCATTTTCTTCTATTCTATCTAAATCCAAAACATAAGTATTTGGCCTAATTTTACCTTCCTGATGCAAACCCATAGCTACTTCTATTAATTCAATATTTCTTCTTATGCTTATATCTAAAAACATTTATTCACCCCACTTTAATTCTGCATCTACTGCTTCTTTTAAAATTCTCATTATAGTATCCGCTCCTGCTCGCATAGGATTTATTCTAATCATATAGTCTTCTAATTTAGGATTGGCTATTAGAAAGGTTCTCGATACTCTATAGAACATACTGGAGATTTCATATTTGGATTCTGAACCTATGGGATAGGGTGCAGCACCTAATTCATTTGCATGTTTTAAAACTCCCTTGGCTATAGGGCTTTCAAATTCCACCAGTATTACTCTAGATTGGGCATTGGCTATAAATGCAGATTTTATCCCTATTATTTCTCCCCTATTAATTCTTTCTACAACTTCATCCCCTACTTCTTTTTGAATAGCCAACATAATTGGAGCATATACTAAAGACCTTAAGGCTTCCATAGCCTCATGCCCTTGAACCTGGCTTCCTCCCGAATAATTGTCCTTATCTATAGCCTTTATGGTTTCTTTATCCCCTACTATACAGCCTATTCCCTCAGGACCTAATAGTTTAAATAATGAAAAGGCGGATATATCCCCGCCTAATTGTACCCCTATATTTTCTACTTTCATCACTACATAATTATCGTCTATTAGTATATATAAATTAGGATTTATACTTTTTAGTTTTTCAATGACTTCTTTTAAATTATAATTATCTTGTATATTTTGCCTAGAATGTTGCAATAAACAAAAATCCAAATTCCTAATTTCTTTTTCATCTATACTACTTAAATCGTTAAAATCCATAAACACCTTTTTTAATCCCATAGAATCCATAATGCCTTTGGAAGTAGGATATATAGGAGCATTGTGAATTAGAATTTTATCCCCAGAATTTAGTTTTGCATTCATTACATTTCTAATGGCACCTGTACCTGCCCCTCTCACCAATTTACAGGATTCTACACTAAAAAAGTCTGCCAATACTTCTTCTACTTTTTTAGTATATCTAGGCTTACCTAGTCCAGGTACCACTCCATAATCCCCTGATTGTAAAAATTCATCTCCCCTAAAATGTCTCTGTATGGTATCTACTAATTTAAATTGTAATTCTTTTGCTTTTTCCATATCAATAGTTTCTATAGGATAAGTCTTCATTTTTTAATTCCTCCTATTACTTTAATAATCTATTAGGATTATCAATAAAAAATTTATCTATTATTTCTAAACTGATACCAGAATTTATTAGACTTGGTACAAATACATCTGTTAAATAGGAATAACCTATGCCATTATATTTTTTTAAATGCGATTTTCTGGTTAAATCTAAGGACATTACAATTTGGTCTTCGTGTCCTCTTTTTACTAATTCTTTAATTAAATTTATTCTATTTTCATCAGATTGATAATTAATTTTGCCTATGGTATCAAAACCTAAATAACAGCCCTTGTCTGCTATTCTTAGATGATAATCTAAATCACCATTTAGATCCGTATGGCCTATTAGTACTTTCTCTAAATTTACCCCATTATTGTTTAACATCTCTATTTGTTCCAAGCCCATTGTGCCTAAAGTAGTATGGGTAAAAACTGGTTTTCCAGTTTCGAGATGGGCTCTACTAATAATATTAAAAAGCCTTTTTTCTGTATCCTTAATCTCATTATAGCTAGTACCAATCTCTCCTAAAACATGAGCCCTTATATTAGTACCATCTATCCCCTTTTCAATATCTTTAATTAATATTTTTATTAATTCCCTATCACTAAAATTAAAATAGTGTTGTGGCAAAAAAGGTTCTTTATAAAATCCAGTACTGGCTATAATATTTAGTCCCGTTTTTTTAGAAACCTCTGCCATGGTCAAAACATCTCTTCCCATACCACGATTAGTTACTTCTACTATTGTATCTATGCCTCTTTCTTGAATTTCTTTTAATTCTAATATTACCTCGTCCACATCGTTATAATTAGTGTCTGGGTCTTTTTTATGACTCGATAAATCCAAGGCAATATGTTCATGTATATAGGTTTTGCCAATACTATTTACATCTCCCATTATAGTTGTAATCATTTCTATTCTCCTATTTTCTATATTTATTTTAATCTAATAGCACCCTATTAAATATAAAATATTTATAAATAAACCAAATGTAATAACTCCTATGGGTCCAATTGCTGTATTTGATAGAGACTTTTTTGAAATTTCATTTAAAAAATATAGTCCTAAAATCCAAATATATCCTATTGCGGGAACTATGGCATTGGCTGCTAATATACTACCTATTAATAGGGATAGGTCAATTACTTTTGACATGGAACTACGACTATTGTCTCCCATTTCTTTTATACCAGGTAATTTATCCATAAGCCCAGCTATTTTATCTAATGATAATATTTCTAATACCATTATTAATGCGCCCAAAACAAATGAGGCTATTAGGCCAATAGTACCTGTATTTATTAATAATATAGCTGGTATATGAACTGCCTTAGTGCCTGCAGGAGAATATACCCCTGATATTATGGATGTGGTCATAACTAAGGGTATAAAACCTAAGGTACGAACAAATGCTACCATTGCAGCTTCAGAATACTGCCCATTAGCAGTTAATATTAAAGAAGCTGGCCCTTCAGCTATTATTAATAAATTTGTAGCCAAGGCGACAATTCCTCCACTTATAGCTAGAATAACAATATTTTCTTTGATCTTTACAATATTATTTTTAAATGCTGCAAATGCTTCTTTTGAATTTTGTTCTCCCACATTATTATTTTTTAATGCTATAAATAACATGGCCATTATACCAAATAACATGCTTATGGCATTGGGGTCCAATTCAATATATATAGAATTAAATGAAAAACCACCAAATAAAGCAACTATTTGTTTTACTAAAATAGTTAATATTAGAACTATGCCACCTGTTTTTACTCCTGCCTGATAGCCTATTGCAATAGCAGGAAACACAGAAAATGAACTGGCTATTATACTGCCTATTGTTTTAAATTCTTCAACAAAGGCCACTGGCATTCTAGATAATAAGTTTAAAATAAACTTCATACCAAATAAGAGAAAAACTGCAAATAGCCCACCTATAATAGTAGCTAGCCATTTTCCTCTTTTATCATCTGGAAAATATATACCTATAATATCTGAGGTCAGCATAATAGTATTGGATATCATAATGCCTCCTACAATTGATATTGGAATTCCAAACCCCAATATCAACCCAATGGAAATGGCAAAACTACCTGAAAACAATGATTTTCTATCCATATCTCCAGCTGTATATTGAGAAAATAGAGGTCGTATGCCATCATGAAAAACAGCAATGCCTTGATTTGACATATAGGCACCAAGTCCGCCTAATAATGCCATAGTAAGAACTGTAAGGATATTTGTTTCAAATAACAATTAATACTCCCCCTATTTCTTCAATATTTCATCCATCAGTATTGGTATAATTTTCTCTGCATCAGTGTTTACGAAACCAAATGCCTGTTTTCCGTCCTGTACAGCTTTTTTAATTTCCTCTTCACTAAGGGTCTTGCCAGGAATACTTATTGAAATAGATTTATCAGCACCTATTATGCCAATAGCCATAGCCAGGGCTCCACCCGAACCTGTGGCACAGGAGCCAAAATAATAATCTGCTTGTCCAGATTTTACTGCAATTGCCCCTTCTATATCAGTTTTTACAGTAGTTTCCACTTCGCCATTGCCATATTCATTAATAAGTTTTTCTATTTTCTGTTTATCCATTTGGCCACCGACTACAATTTTAATCATATAAATCCCTCCATTTCAATATTTCTATCTAATTATTGTTTTCTAAAATTCCTAAATGAAGTCCTATATACCCATATTCTGATTCAGGTATATTAATATCTAGTTCCTTTTCTAATTCTTCAATTAACGAAGGTATAATTTCATAATTAGAAGAAGATTTTAATTCTTTCAATAGTGAATCATCTAAAGCTGCGATTTCTTCCCCTTTCTCAATCCTAGAAATGGTTAAGGCTATATGAGTTACAAGCATGGAACCATTTTCTTCTGTAATTTTAATATTTAATCTGTCTTCTACCACTTTAATAAAATTCTCCAAGGCTTTTACTGTATCCCCATTAATTTGTTTAGTTTTTTCTAGTAAATCTAGTCTTTGTTTCAAACCTATATCCATATTAACCATCCTTTATAATTTCAATATAAGCATAATACTTATTTATATAAATGACAGGCTACTTGATGCCCCCCTTGAATTTCCCTTAAAGGAGGTTTGCTTTCTTTGCAAATGCCCATTGCTTTATTACATCTAGTTTGAAATGCACAACCATCTGGAGGGTTTATTGGTGATGGAATTTCCCCTTGTAAAATAGTACGCTTTTTCTTTCTCAAAGGGTCTAATGAAGGCACAGCAGATAATAGTGCTTCCGTATAAGGGTGCAATGGAGAGTTAAAAATATCCTCTGTATCGCCAGTCTCCACTATGGAACCTAAGTACATAACAGCAATTGAATTGCTAATCCTCCTGACCACATTTAAATCATGGGATATAAATATCATTGTAAGCCCTAATTCTTCTTGCAATTCCATTAATAAACTTAATATTTGTGATTGAATTGACACATCCAATGCTGACACAGGTTCGTCTGCAATCACTAGTTTTGGATTTGTAATTATAGATCTAGCTATACTTATCCTTTGTCTTTGCCCGCCACTAAATTGATGGGGGTATCTATCTAAATGTTGTATGGAAAGACCAACCTTCTCTACCATATGAATCACTCTATCTTCTATCTCCCCTTTTCCCAAATTAGAATGGGTTTCTAATGGCTCCGATAAAAGATTTTTAATAGTCATTCTAGGATTTAAAGAACTATAAGGATTTTGAAACACCATTTGCATATTCTCTCTAAGTCCTCTCACTTCAGTCTTAGATAAAGATAAAATATCTATTCCATTAAAATAAACTTTACCACTAGTAGGCTCAATTAATCTTAAAACACTCCTTCCAGTAGTTGATTTTCCACAACCTGACTCTCCAACTAGCGCAAAGGTTTCCCTTTCATTAACATTAAAACTTACATTATCAACAGCATATACATACTTCTCTACTTTATTAAGTAATCCCCCTTTTATTGGGAAATATTTTTTTAGATTTTCTACCTGTAAAATAGTTTTACCCATTAATATTCCCCCCATCATAATGCCAGCATCTGCATTTGTGTCCATCACTAATATCTACTAATCTAGGTGCTTTAGTTTTACAAATAGGTAAACTAACATCACATCGATTTTCAAATCTACAGCCAACACTAAATTCACCAGCCATAGGTACAGTCCCAGGAATTGTAAATAAATCCTTTGATTTATCTCCTAAAAATTTGACTGCTTTTATAAGCCCCTTGGTATATGGATGTGCTGTATTATAAAATAGTTCTTCCACATTAGCCTCTTCCACTACTTGACCAGCATAAAATACTATTACATCCTCACAAGTTTCAGCTATAACGCCTAAGTCATGAGTTATCATAATAACAGATGTATTATTGGTTTGTCTTAATTCGTTTATTAGCTCTAGAATTTGTGCCTGTATAGTTACATCTAATGCTGTTGTAGGCTCATCTGCAATAAGTAGCTTTGGGTTGCAAATAAGAGCCATAGAAATTACAATTCTTTGGAGCATACCCCCTGATAGTTGGTGGGGATAGTCTTTCATAACCCTATCTGGTTGTGGAATACCTACTTTAACCAGCATATCCAATGCCTTTTCCCGCATTTCCTTTTTAGATAATTTAGTATGAAATTTTAATACCTCCATTATTTGATACTCTATTGTAAACAAAGGGTCTAAAGCTGTCATAGGTTCCTGAAATATCATGGAGATATCTTTTCCCCTAATGTTTCTCATTTCATTAGGGCTTGCTTCCATAATATCTATTTGCTTATCATCTTGATTAAAAAAGATTTCCCCTTCGACTACTTCTAGGGGTGAATCTAATAATTTCATTATGGATAATGCAGTAATACTCTTCCCACAACCTGATTCCCCTACAATTCCCAAGGATCCCTTTCTCTTTACATTAAAGCTTACATCTTTAACTAATTCTTTGTTATTTTGTTTTCCCATAACATCAATGCCAAGATTTTTTATTTCAAGAATGTTTTCCATTATTATACCCCTTACGACTTAAATTTTGGATCTAATACATCCCTTAAACTATCTCCTAATATATTAAATGAAAGTATTGTTAGAATAATAAAAACTGCAGGTGCAATTGTTAGCCAAGGTGCCAATTCCATAAATCTTCGACTTTCACTTAGCATGGAACCCCAGGATGGATTTGGAGGCTGAATTCCCAAGCCTAAAAAGCTCATAGATGCTTCTGTCAATATGGCACCAGATAGTGCCAATGTTGCTTGAACAGTAAAAGGGGCCAATATATTTGGGGTTACATGTTTAAAAATAATCTTAAAAGGTGTTAGGCCTATACTTTCAGCACTAGTTATATATTCCATTGATTTGACTGATATAACTGAGGCTCTAACTGTTCTTGTGAATACAGGGATATTAACTATTCCAATAGCAATCATTGTATTTGTCAAACTTGGTCCAAGGGCAGAAACAATAAAAAGTGCCAATAATATAGATGGGAATGCAAATAATATATCCATAAAGCCCATAATAATTATATCGACCTTGCCCTCAAAATAACCTGCTAAAAGGCCTAAAATAAATCCTGCAGTAGCAGATATGCCTACGGATATGATCCCTACTTTTAATGATACCCTGGCTCCATATACAATTCTACTAAAGACATCCCTACCAAATTCATCTGTTCCAAATATAAATCTAGAGCTTGGTGAAGCTAGTTTAGCATCGTCAAACATCTCTGTTACATCATATCTAGCTATATAAGGTGCACTTAAGGCTATTATTATAATTAAAAATACTCCTATTAAACCAAATTTTCCTACTTTATCCTCAAATATAGCCTTTATAATTTTTAGCATTCTTCTAAACCAATCCATCTAATCACCTTCCTGCCTTCAGACTTATACGTGGGTCAATATAAGTATATAAAATATCTACAATTAAGTTTATCATTACATTTACAAATGCTATAAATAAGACACAGCCTTGGACTACAGGGAAATCTCTTTGATTTATTCCCGTTAATGCCATTTGTCCTAAACCGGGAATCGAAAAAATTTGCTCTGTAACCACAGCTCCACCTAATAAACTTCCAATTTGCATACCTACTAAAGTGATAATAGGTATTAATGCGCTTTTAAAGGCATGAACAAATAGTACAACTTTCTCTGATGCCCCTTTTGCTTTGACAGTTTTAATAAAATCCTGATTCAATACCTCTAATAGTGAAGATCTGGTCATTCTCATTATAGATCCGGCCATAATAGCCCCTAAAGTTAAAGAAGGCAAAAGCATTATTTCAAGATTCTTTAGTGGGGCAGCTGTAAAATTAACATATCCCACTGGTGGATAATAGTTGAATTTTTTAGATAAAAACAATATGGCTAAAGTAGCTAATGCAAAATTAGGTACTGATACCCCTAGCAATGCTATAAATCTAACAACCCCATCAATCCAGGTATTTCTCTTTAGTGCTGAAATTATCCCTAAGGGAATGGCTATTATCCAAGATATAATTACCGCCATTATAGTTAATTGAAAAGTAATTTTAAATCTATTTATTATTTCTGGGAAAATTTCCTTATCTGTTCTAAAGGATCTGCCAAAGTCTCCCCTTGCTGCCTTACTAATCCAATTCCAATATTGCTTATATAGTGGTTGGTCTAAACCAAATTTCTTCTCTAGTTGTGCTCTAAGTTCAGGGTTTTCCTCAATACCTAACATTCCAGATACAACATCACCAGGTATCAACTGCATTATTAGAAAAATACATAGGCTTACCCCAATAAGTATAGGTATAAGCATTAATAGCTTTCTAATTATATATGCTTTCATCGTAACACTCCTTTAATTGAAGGGTTAGACTAAGCTAACCCTTCAATATTCTGTTATTCTATAACAATATTTAAATAATCAGTGTAAAATGTAGAAGGCTCAAAATTAGATACTTCTTTCCTAACAAAGAAATATTCCATAGGTGATACTAAAAATAAATTTGGACAATCATCTAATACTAGCTGTTGAGCCTCTTTGTATACCTTTTCTCTTTCTTTTTCATCTACAGTTGCTTTACCTAATTCCACAAGCTTGTCTACTTCTGGATTAGAATATCCCCATACATTTGCAGAGCCATTTGTAGAGAAGAAGAATCCTACTGCTCTATTGGGGTCAGTGCCTGCTCCATTCCTTCCAGCCAGCATTTCATGAGTTCTATTACTCCAAGCATCTATATATTGTCCAGATTCTAAATTTTGAATTTCTGCCTTAATTCCAATAGCCTCTAATTGCTTTTGAAGTACTTCTCCAGTATCACGAATATCATCATATAATCCGACGCCAATTGTGGTCTCAAATCCATCTGGATAGCCAGCATCTGCTAATAATTTCTTTGCTTTTTCAATATTTTGTTGATATAAATCTTCACTAGCATAATCTATAGCCCATTTTCCCATTGCTGGAGGTACAAAACCTGTAATCTGGGCTTCTCCATCGTAAACAGTGTCGATTATATCTTGTCTATTAATTGCATAACTTATGGCCTGTCTAACTCTTTTATCTTGGAATTTTTCTAAGTCTAAATTAAATCCTAAATAGCTATAATCATTTGATTGATAATCCATTACTTGAATATCCGGATTATCCTTAACTAGTGGTATACTTGATGCAGGTAATTTAGCCATGTGAATATTTCCTGTTCTTAAAGCAGCAAGTCTTGAAGCTTGATCTGTCATAACATAAAATTCAATTCCATCTAGTGTTGGTTTCCCTTCTCGGAAATAATCCTCATTCTTTTCTAAAACTATTCTATTATCAGGTATCCATTCTTTTAATTTGAATGGTCCTGTACCACAAGCTTCGTTCATTAAATCTCCATATTCCTCTACTACTTCTTTAGGTACTATTGCACCATATAATGATGTAAGATTAGACATAAATGGTGCAAAGGGTTCTTTTAACACAAATTTAACTTCATAATCATTTAGTACTTCGATGGTTTTAATGCAATCATAATAGGATTTACCTATTGCTGCTGTTTCAGGATTAAGTACCCTTTCAAAGGAATATTTAACATCATCTGCAACCATTTCTCTACCATTATGGAATTTTACACCTTCCCTTAATTTGAAGATATAAGTTACATCATCTGGCTGTTCCCATGACTCTGCTAATCTTGGAACAAAGTTCATATCTTCATCCAGTTCTATTAGGGAATCATAAATATGCCTAAAAATTGTAATAGAAGCAGCTGCAGAAATAGTATGGGGATCTAAGCCTGCTGGTTCAGAATCTGTTCCATATTTTAGAATTTGTTCAACTGCTGGCTTGTCAGCTTTACCAGTTTGAGAATCTCCACCCTCTGGCTTGCTTGCTGATTGTTTCCCACCACATCCCACCAATAATAAATTGAGAATCAAAACAAAAATTAGAATAGTACTAGCTTTCTTTTTCAATTTATTCCCTCCTAAATGTTTTTATAAATATAATTGTGCATCTCTCTTCTAAATGGATTTGTATTTTGCCCTTTCCCATTAGCCATAAGTCTATTGGTGAACATTACAGCCCCAATATTTTTCTCCTTACATATCCATATAGAGGTACCTGTAAAACCTGTATGCCCACAACCTCCTGGAAACATTTCTTCTGATATTTGCCACCCTAATCCCCTGTCACCTCCTTGATTTTTCATTGATTCTAGAAATAGTTCATTTTCTGTACTTAAATACATATTAGCAATCCTGGCATATGCATCTACATCAGCAAAAATTCCTGCATGCCCTGATACTCCATTGAAAAAGTAATATGAATTACCATCATTTACTTCGCCTATCAGCTCTTTTTCTTTACTTCTCCATTTGTTGAAAACGATATTTCTTTCTTTACACATGTTTTCTTCAATATCATTGCCATAAGAGCTAGGAGCAATATTAGTTTTATTTACTGGATTAAAATACATGTTTTCTATTCCTAAAGGTTTTTTAATATATTCCTCCAAACATTGTTCCAAATCTTTATTAGTTACATATTTTATTATCTCTCCCAATAGCATAAAATTTATATCACTATATTCAGTTTCTTCAACCCAATCGTAGGTTTTTACAATCTTATTTAATATTTTAAAGAAGTTTCCAGTCTCTGCATATATAGGATGCCAGTCCACTAATCCTGCATTATGTATTAATAGCTGTTTTATAGTGATATTTAAATGTCTTTTGGTAAATCCATCATATTCAGATAGAAAGTGCAATATATCTCCAATTTTACTATCTAGTTCTAATTTTCCTTCATCAATTAAGGACAATACAATAGTTGAAGTAACTATCTTAGTTAGAGATGCCACATCAAATAAAGTATTAGTATTCACATCGCCAAAAGCCTCTTCATAATATATATTATCTGCATTAAAAACCCTGACTACAGCCGAGGGGAAATACTCTTCATCTATATATCTTTTTACAATTGAATCCAAATCCTCTTTAAACAATTAAATCACTCCTTTTTGCAATTTTTATTTTATAGAATTACATATACAGAATACAGTTCTCTGTATATGTAGAGTTTAAAAAATCTAGTAGGATGGGATCATTGTCCCATTGATTACCTTTTCCTGTACTTTAGATATTTCTTCTATTTTTATTCTTTTCGTTAAAATGTCTTTTAATATCTTATTATCTTTATTGGCGACAATTACTGCAATAGTATCTTCCTTTTCATTATTAGAATTTCCATTTGATAATGGAACAATACCATAGTCTAATAATTGTTCATTTAATTCATCTCCATTCCATATAGCAGCATCTATAAGATTGTTTTTAAGATTGGGAAAGATCTGAGCATATGATATTTCAACAAAATCTACATCTAGACCCCGGCATTCATAATTTGTAAGTATAATCTGATCTATAGAATCTGGGTCTATTCCTACACGCATATTAGGTAGTATTTTATTTTGTTTCTTGTCTGCAAATATAATAACATGTTTACCTACATAGGATTCCTGCCCTAGTTCAGAGATTATTTCTATAGATGAAAAATTGCTATGTTTAGGATCTACTGCCAATTTTGAAGTTATTGCAAAATCGTATTTCCCGAAACCCAAAGTTTCAATTCTTTTACCTGCACCCCTCATAAATGCCAAGCTAAAAGGAATATTGGCCATTTCAAAAGCCTTGTACAATCCAGTTGCCAAACCTTCATAACGTTTGGAATAAGGTAATGGCATAACTCCCATTATAGTCTCGAAACCTGAAATATCCCATAACTTTTTATAATCCATGGAAAGCATAAAAGTACCAAGATGCCCTCTACTCTCCAAATCTATAGCTCGCTCGTCTCGCAAAAATTTAATTGCAGATTGAATTGTCCCCCTACCTGTCCCAAAATTATCCGCATATTCTTCTACAGTTTTAATTCTATCACCTATATCGTGAATTATAAATTCTCTTGCCAAATACATAGTTACTTCGCCATTTTTCGACATCAGCTTTCTTTTATAATAATCCATTTAGACCTTCTCCCATTATATTTATTCACAATATACAACTTTCTGTATACTATATTATCACATAAGTTTAAATCTTGCAAGAATTTTTGTTCAATTTGTAAAATTAATTAGTAGTGATAAAGAACCTGAAAGTAAAAGTTAGGAACAACCATATAACTTTGATTGTCCCCACACGAATTCTACAAAATCGACAAAATCCAAGGTGTACCGGGTAAAAAAATTATTTCATAGGATCAACGTGAACCCTAACCTCATAAATCTTATCTACAGACTTATATATTTTACTTCTTACTGCATCTCCTATTTCATGCGCCTCATGAAGTGGAATATCTTTATCAACACAAATATCTAGATCAACTATATAATTTGGTCCGCTTTGTCTCACTCTAATACCATGGGTATCTTTAACTCCATCTACACTTAATACATTTTCCCTTATACTACTGATTTTTTCATCTTCTATAGATGAATCCATAATTTGTCTTATTCCATCTTTTAATATATCTATACTCATTTTAAGAATGAATAATGAAACTACGATACCAGCAATTGGATCTAATATTGGAAATCCTATTATAGCGCCCCCAATTCCAATAAATGTTGCGACTGAAGAAAAAGCATCAGATCTATGATCCATAGCGTTTGCTATAGTTGATGGACTATTTATTTTTTTCCCTACTTTGTATGTAACCCTATACATTGCTTCTTTACATACTATAGAAAATATGGCAGCATATAAAGCTATAATTCCAGGAGCTTCTATGGAACCACCTTTTATTGTCTTGATGCCTGTATACATTATCTGTAATCCTGCAACAAAAAGCATAATACCTACAATTGATGTAGCAATAGCTTCCGCCTTACCATGACCATAAGGATGTTCTTTATCGGCGGGCTTTTTAGCTATTTTTAAACTTACAAATACTACCGCTGATGCAAAAATATCAGAAGCAGAGTGTAGGGCATCTGCAATCATTGCACTACTGTTTCCTACTATTCCTGCCATTAATTTGATTAAAGTTAGAATAACGTTGCCAATTACCCCAAATATTGCCGTCCTCTCTGCTAATTTAAAATCCTCTTGACTTTGTTTGTCATTTTTCAAATGCATTTTTTAATCTCCCCACTTCTATATTATTTAAAATCAGTCTTTAATTAAAAATATTCATTAACTCCCGGTGTATACAAGTTTATTAAATATTCACCGGGAGCCATTTTTATCATATTTACTTTTCTTCCTTTTGTATAATTCTTATGCTAGAGATAATTCTTTCTCTTTATTAGATTC
>DAIMNI010000002.1:46389-92567 GCA_036720245.1 Tissierellia bacterium
ACCCTCAACAGCAGTTCTAGCTGCATAGAAATTAACAGCAGGAGTACTAAGTTCGGCAACACAGCCTGGGGTTACCATTATACCTTTAGGACCAGCTGCTAGTACCCCAGCTTTAATATGTTCTTTTATTTCTTCAGGTTTAGCTTCTGAAAGCCATCTTTCATTTATCCCACCTAAGAAGCATTTATCAGTTAGTTTTCTAGCATCTGCCATAGTAGGTTTAGCCCATCTATCATGCCAGTTTATACATTGAACTGGATAATCTGCAATCATTTCAAACATGGTGTTGTCACCATGCAAATGTACAATATTGAAGTAAGTTTTATCTTTGTATGCATTTATTACTTCAATATCATATTTCTTACCAAATTCTTCATACTCAGCTTCTGTCATATAATCAGTTGTAGCACATTGAGTGGCAAGGAAAAATCCAGCAACTCCTGCTTCTATATTAAGTTTAATAAAGTCTATAGTAGTATCTGTAATAGCTCTTAAAGCCTGATGTAAATACTCAGGATGAGATCTCATATCGTCAAAAACTCTAGTTCCCGCCAATTTTTTAGCTGTAGTAAGGGGACTGAAAATAGTTTGAACATAAGGGATTTCTTCACCATTAAGTTGTTTTTTAAATTCCCTAGCAAGTTGAAGTTGTTTCCCATGGGATCCAAAACAACCTGGTAGTGCCTTAAGCTCTGTCCATTCCTTAGGATCATTTATAGCAAATTTTCTTTCAAATACAGGTTCAGTTTCAGTACAGAAGAATGTACAGCTTAATCCAAAATCATGAGCACTATAATTACCAAATGGCATCATTTTAATGAAATCTAAATCATATAGATGAGCTTGTTTAATTTGTACTTCCGCAAGTTGAACTGGATCTTGATCCACTTTGGGTAAGTGATACCATATACTAAAAGGTATTCTATCAACTTCTTCTTTATTAATTGCTGCTATTACACGTTCTTTCTTTGTCATTTTTTCCATTATAATTTCCTCCAAATCATTTAGTTGCTTAAATTTTTATTGATTAGATTAAAGTACTTCAGCTTTCCCTCTTTTAAACAATTTCTTAATATCATCCCAAAATGGTGATACTAAAAATACAATATTAATTGTTAATAATAAAAGTGGAAGTGGTTTTAATAAAGCAGATCCTAAATTTGAACCATAAAGAGCTAGGGCTCTTCTAAAGTTTATTTCTGAAGACTTCCCTAAAACAAATGCTAATACGAATGGAGCCATTGAAAAATTAGCCCTAATCATGTAGTATCCTAAGAAACCAAAGATTAACATCAAAAATATGTCAAAACAAAGATTTCTATAAGTGAAAGCACCTAATATACATAGTGCACCAACTATAGGAATTAAAACACTTTTTGGAATAATAGTTATTCTTGCATAAAGAGGTGCGCCAAATAATCCTATTATTAAAATGAATACATTGGCTAATAACAATCCAAATATTAATCCATATGCAGTTTCAGCATGGGTAGTAAACAATTGTGCTCCAGGTACCAAACCATGGATTAATAATCCTCCTAAGAATAATGCAGAGGTGCCATTTCCAGGTATCCCCAATGTTAAAAGTGGTACTAATGAACCACCAACAACTCCATTATTTGCAGCTGAAACACATGCTAGACCTCTTGGATTTCCTTTACCATATTCATATTCAGGGTTTTTATCCATTTTCTTTTCTAAATTATAGCTTATACCTGCAGCAACTGTTGTACCTGCAGCGGGTATTATCCCAACTATAGTACCAATTATAGATGATCTTATATTTGTCCAAAGCAAACTAAGATGTTCCTTCTTTGTAAGGAATGGGCTTCCCTTTAAGCTTGAACCATTTATGGCTATTGTATCTTGATTTTCAGATATCATAATAAATACCTGTGAAACAGCAAATAAACCTAGCACAACTGGTACTAATGGTAATTCATCATATATTGGAGTCAATCCAAAATTGAAACGACTCTTTCCTGTTATTCCATCTATACCTATAATTGAACATAATAGACCTAAAGAAGCACTTGCAAGCCCCTTAAGCATATTTTCTTTTGAAAGTCCAACTATTATAACAATTCCCATCATTGTTGTCAGAAATAATTCAACTGGTCCAAATTTAACGGCTATTTGTGCTAAAGGAGGTGCAATAAATAGTAAGGCTAAAGCACCAACTACTCCACCAAAAAAAGCACTAAATGTACTTACTCCTATAGCCTTTAATCCCTCACCTCTAACAGTCATTGGATATCCATCTATAGTCATAAACAATGAATCATCTGTACCGGGGGTATTAATTAAAACTGCAGTAATATTCCCTCCGAAAGAAGCATTTACATATATGGCTGCAAGAGTAATAAGAGCAGTAACTGGATCCAAACCAAATGTTAATGGTAAAAATATAGCTATACCTGTAGTAGCGGACATACCTGGTAATGCACCAAGAATAGCTCCAACTACAGAACCTATGGTAAGCCATAGCAAGTTAGTAAATGTAAAAAGCTGCGAAGCATAACTCAAAAATTCCATATTTTACACCCCTTATCAAAATTTTAAGTATTTATATATGGCTAATAACCTAAAATTATCGCCTATATTCTTATTCTAGAAAAATATTCCTGTTGGTATTTCCATACCAAGTAGCAAGTCAAAGAAAAGATAGATGATTAATGGGGTAGCTACAGATACTATTAACATAAGCTTCAAGTTTTTTTGTCCAAGTATCTTCATTCCAAAAAATAAATATATTGGTGTAGATATATAAAATCCAAATATTACCGTTAAGGCAATATAAATTAAAAGAACAACCCCAAATTTAAGGGCCTTAAAAGACCCAGTAAAATCAAATGTTTCTTGTCTTCCTAGGTTAAATAGAGATTTTATTAAAATAATTGAAGCTAAAACTATTGTTAATCCAGCTACAGCATAAGGGAAAATCTTAGAATCAGCTTCAGAAATACTTCTTGCATTAACTATGAATAATAAAGCCACAGCATATAATAATGCTACTGATATATAATTATAATTAAAAGGCTTTTTTCCTTCTTCATTTTTATTCATTTTTAACCACCTTTTAGTTTATTATTTTATTTAAGGGGTAGTATTACCCCTTAAATTATAGCTTAACAATATAGACTACTGCCAAGGACTTGTTTCCCAAAGTTCACTAAGGTCATTATTTATATTACCAAATTTCTCTTCTACTTCCCCACCACTTAAAGAATCAAGAGGAATTTGCATGTCTTTAATTTTTTCTTTTACTTCTGGGTCTTCAGCTGCAGCTAACAAACATTTTTCTAGATACTCTCTTATTGGTTCAGGCATACCTTTTGGTCCACCAACTGCTCTCATATTAACTTGTGTAACATCATATCCCGATTCTTTATAAGTTGGAACATCTGGTAAAAACTCTGAACGTTCTTCTGCACCAGTTGCAAGAACCTTGATTTGTCCATTTTCAATAAAGGTTGTTGTGTCAGATATATTTAAGCAGAAAGCATCTATATGTCCACCAACCACACCTGTTAGTACTTCTGATTCACTATCAAATGCAACAACATTAAAACTAGCGCCACTCACTTTTTCGAGAAGCTGCATAGTCAAACCTTCTTGTCCAACAGTAGAGGTTACACCTACAGTAATCTTCCCAGGATTTGCTTTAGCAGCTTCAACAAATTCTTCTAATGTATTGTATTCAGAATCAGCAGCAATACCAATAGCACCTGGATCACTCATCATGTTGAAAATATAATCAAATTTATCATAACCAAATTTAACTTTACCTTCTTCAGCAATACCAGGAATCAACATAGCAGTTGGTAGAAAACCTATAGTATATCCATCAGGTTTTGCATTAGCAATTTCATTCCAGCCTATCTTTCCGCTAGCACCTTCTTTATAGGTTATAACTACACCATGTTCCCAGCCTTCCATTTCTTTTACTTTATCAAATAATATTCTTATATAGGCATCTTGAACTGAGCCTGGCCCAAAACCATAAATATATTTAATTTCTTTATTTGGAAAATCTGCAGGTACTCCCTCAGGTCTTAAACCAGAAGCATTTGCATTTGCATTTTTTCCACCTGAATTATTACTTTTTGGACTACATGCTGTTAATCCTATTATCATTACTAATGTTAAGCTAATTATAGCTATTTTCTTCTTATTAAACATTTCTCTGTTCCTCCTCTTAATTTTAGTTGATTTAATTAGTTATTATGGCGTATTTACTATTTCTTACAACTTTTAGAAAAGGATTTCATGGTACCATTGAAAAGGCGCATACCTTATAGAATTATGATCATATCCGCCTTTCAATTCCATAATATACTATTGGTGTACCATGATATCAATAATATTACTATCTGCTGCTTGCATACCATCTGTACAGAATTTACCTAAGTTTCTTATAGTAGATTCTGCTTCTTCACCTACAATACCATCAAAATCTGAAACAAATACATTAGCTAAAGCTAGTTTAGCTTGAATAATAGCTTCTGATGATGCAGTTGCAAGTTTAAATGAGCACCCACCTTTAGCTCCATCACATACCATTCCTGCAAGAGAAGCCACCATGTTTTTAATAGCACCTTCTATTTGCTTATTTGTTCCACCTAGAGCCCAAGCTATAGATGCTGAGGCACCGATACCTGCCGCAATAGAACAACCACATACAGCTGATAATCTTCCTGTATAAACCTTTATATACGATGTAGTTAGATGACTAAAAGCTAATGTTCTAGCTAATTTCTCATCATCATATCCCATGTGTTCACAAACTACAGTTGGTGGAATTATAGCTGTAATTCCATGATTTCCACTACCTGCACTACTCATTACAGGCATTTTGATTCCTGACATTCTTGCATCACAAGCTGCAGATGTTAAGATTCTTGCCTCATTAATATAATTCTTTTGAAATTCTCCATCATTTAGAAGTAATTCCATGGCAGCACCTAATCCAGCTCCTGATTTTTCCTTAAGTCCTACTTTAGCAATATCCATATTCAGCTTTACACCTTCAAGCATAAATTCTATATCAGAATATGGAACGTTTTCAACAAAGTATCTAATATCGTGCAATGAATATTCTTTCAAATTCCCATAAGAACTACCTGCTTCTGCCCCTTTTGGCTCTTCTTTTTGGAAAATGATTTCATCATTTGATTGCACAAATACAATATTTGTATGCTTATCCTTAATAATACATAAGCCTTTACCATTTTCTGTTACAACTTCTGCTTCAATATAGAAGTTTCCTTTAGTATCCTCTATATCAATTTTAATAATATCTTCTTTAACTAGCTCTACTGCTTTCTCTACACTAGCCTCATCAACATTAGCAAATACCTCGAGACCTAATGTTGAATCACCACATGTGATTGCCAAAGCAGAAGCAAACACTAGACCTTTTTCAGATGTTCCAGGTATGCCTACGCCCATTCCATTCTTATAAATATTAGGGCTCAGTTTTACATTAATTTTAGATACTTTACCTTCTATAACTCTATATGCTTCTGCAACGGCTAGTCCTAGTGCCACTGGTTCAGTGCAGCCAAGAGCTGGTTTCACTTCATTTTTAAGTACTTCTAGTAAATCAATGAAAAGATTCTTGTTATATTCTTTGTTCATTTGTTTTTATTTTCACCTCCCTATTATACTTCAATATATATTAATGCAATTTATATGCCAACTATCCTTCCTTAGCAAATATTTCATATCTTCATTAAACGAACCTATTGTTTTCAAGGGTTATATTGTGAAAATAGTTTTTTCATGAAGTGCTTTTTATGAGAATAATACTTATCTATTTTTTTTATTTATTATTATATTTGATAATTTATTATTAATTATGAGAAATTTGCTTTGAACATAAAAAAAAATAAATCATAGGATTTATACAATTTATTCTTTTTATTTTATTAACTTTAGCTATGCAATTTTTTGGGTAGTAATCTTGTTTTAAACTGCCTCTATTTTTCTGTATAATGTAGCAAGACTAATATTTAGCTTATCGGCAACAATTTTCTTCCCATGTAAGGTATCTCCATAAGTATCAATCAATTCATTTATTACATTCTTTTCATAATCCTTCTTTAAATCTTCCAAGGTTTTGCCCTCTATATGGGATAAATTTTCATTATTTGAGAAAATAGAATTTCCTAAGGTAGTTTCTTTAGCATTTATTAATTTATTATCAAAGAAATAACTGGGCATATCTTCTAATTTAATTTCATCGTCTTCTGAAAAGCAGATGCAATGTTCCAAAACGTTTTCTAGCTCCCTTAAATTTCCTGGCCATAAATAATCTTTAAATGCCTCCTTCACTTCTTTTGATAGAATTTTAGGATTCTTATTCATTCTTCTGCATAATCTTTCAATTATATATTCCGAACATAAAAATATATCTTCATCTCTATCTCTTAATGGTGGTAAATATATAGGGATTACATTTAATCTATAAAATAAATCAAGTCTAAATTTCCCTTCTAATACTAAATCTTCAAGATTTCTATGTGTTGCTGCTATTACTCTTATATTTACGTCTATAGGGATTCCATCCCCCCCAACTCTATCAACACTTCTCTCCTGTAATACTCTCAATAACCTAGTCTGCATATGCAATGGAAAATCCCCTATTTCATCCAAAAATAGGGTGCCATCATTTGCCAATTCAACTTTCCCTTTCTTACCACTATGATTTGCACCGGTAAAGGTTCCCCCCTCATAGCCAAAAAGCTCAGATTCTATTAAGTTTTCAGGGATTGCCCCACAATTTATTACAATAAAAGGACCATATTTTCTGTTGCTTTCGTTGTGTATTGACCTTGCGAATAGCTCCTTACCTGTACCACTTTCTCCCTCAATCAATATGGTTGAATCTGTTAAAGCTGCTTTCTTAGACCTATTTATGGAATCTAAAATAGCTTTACTTCTGCCTATGATATTTGAAAATACAATTGTATCTTTGTTTTCGTAGGTTTTCGCTATATTAATTATCTCCTTTATTTCATCAAAGCTTATCATCAAAGAGAATTCATTATCTTTTAATAAAATCTTCTTTATATTATATCTAATCCTAACATCCTTGCCTTTAATATTCCAAGAACCAACCATATCCTCATTACCAGTGTCATGCAATTTAACTTTTTTTATTAGAGTATTTATATGTCTATCTAGTATTTTGTGCTCTAATAAATTTGTATCTAAAATACTTAATGCCTTAGCATTTATATGTGTAATTTCATTTTGCGAATTTAATATTATTATTCCTTTATTCAAACAATTAATTATTTCATTTACTTCAATAAAATTCCCTTTTAATTTATTTATAATTTTAATTCTGCCAATTTCTTTTTCTATCATTTCAGCCATTTGTTTTAGCATCTTGAAATATTCATCTTTTTTCAAAGTCATTAAATTAGCTTGTTTTGAATCAAATGATGCAAAACTAATTACGCCAATTATTTCATCATCTACCTTTATGGGATAGGACATATTAGCATGCTCGTTACAATAATTGAAATTTGAACACTGCATACAATCCTCTTCGTTCTCCGCAATTAAATTTATTTTTGATACTCCTGTATCAATAACCTTTGCAAATAGGGAATCCTCAGGACAGTTTTCATCTATTCTATTATAAAAATCACCTGTGCCTACAATTCTAATTAAGTTTTTATCTGCCACGGCTACATCAACATTAAGTGCCGATGCAACTGTTTCAGCCCAGTTTTGCATAATATTTTGAATTAATCTTAAATAAGCCAAATTAATTGCCTCCCAGTGAATAATAAATTGCCTTGGTGAAAAAAAGAATTGGGGAAATCCCAGTTTTAAGAGTAGTTGACATAATGTCTAATATTAAGTATAATTAATCCTATCAGTGTTTTAAAATTGTTTAAGGTATAGGACTAACCAAAAATAATTATATCACGTTAAATTAAAATTATTAGGCTTTAGATTAATGTGAACCGTGGGTTATTTTAAGGTGGTGAAAAATTAATGAAAAATGATATTGGATGTGAAGAAAGTGATAATGATCTATACAACAAGTTTTTAATATCTGAAAGTAAATATTTAGATAATGCCTTTGACTTGTTTGCATCTAGTTCTGAAACATACTGTGCATTTATTTTAAGAAATATTTCTTACAAGTTTTTAGATACTACTCCTTATACCAAAGTCATTTATGTGAGTGAAGGTAGTTTAAATATAAACATAAATAGTTTATCTACTATATTAGGGGAAGGCTACTTTCTTTTTGTAAATGCTCATTCTAATGTTAAGACAGTTTCAAATACAAAAGATACTACTTATTTTAACTTTGATTTCAAAAGGGAATTTTTTCACCCTGATTTTATGAAAAGACTTTCTCAATATGAAGTATTTTATAACTTTATTAATTTTTGTTTAATGGGTAAGAAAGATAATAAGGCCTATCTTGCATTTGCATATAATAAATGTAAATCTGAAAGATTATTATATATTATGCTATCTTGTATCCAAAATCATGAGGACAAATTACTAGAAAGCTCTTTATTGTTCTTGTTTGAAAATCTATGTATGGATAAAAATAGTAGGATGATTCCATCCCTTTCCACACTTGTCAATGCATCTATTGTAAATTTAATGATTAAGTATATTTCTAATAATTATACTAATATTACTTTAGACGATTTAGCTACACACTTTAATTATCATCCAAATTATATTTCCAAACTAATTAAGCAAGAAACTGGTAAAACATTTCAAAGTCACGTTCAAACAGCAAGATTAAAACAAGCTGCATATTTACTAATTAGTACTAATTCTTATATTAGGGATATTGCCTTTGACTTAGGATATATTGATACTTCCTATTTTAATAAAATTTTTAAGAAAGAATATCATTGTACTCCTAGTGAATTTAGGGAAAAACATATAAACGTATCTAATGTTTAAAGCTTAAAAAACAGCATTGAGTCGAGACCCAATGCTGTTAACTGTATTATACTTCCATATCCTTTAAATCTTCAGAAATTATCAGTTCTGCTTCTGTGGCAGCTTGTACTTCTTCTACTGAATATTCTGGATTGATTTCTTTTAATACGAGTCCTTCTTTTGTCACTTCCATAACTCCCATTTCTGTAATTATCATATTTACTTCCCCTGCTGCAGTTAATGGAAGATTACATTCTTTAAGGATTTTGTGATTGCCTTTTACAGTGTGCTCCATGGCGATGATTACTTTTTTGGCTCCTACTACTAAGTCCATGGCTCCACCCATACCTGGTACCATTTTGCCTGGAATCATCCAATTAGCTAGATTTCCTTTTTCGTCTACTTGTAATGCACCAAGTACAGTTATATCTACATGACCTCCCCTTATTATTCCAAAGGAAGTGGCTGAATCAAAGAACATTCCACCTGGCAATATGCTTACAGATTGGCCACCTGCATTTACTATATCCTTGTCCTCTTGGCCTTCTACTGGTGCAAGGCCTAAACCTACGAAACCGTTTTCCGATTGAAATAATACATCTACGCCCTCAGGTACAAAATTAGCTACAAGTGTAGGCAATCCAATACCTAGATTTACTACATCACCATCTTCTAGTTCTTTAGCAACTCGTTTAGCTATAAATTCTTTCATTTGATTTTTATCCATTAATCTTCACCTCCAACAACTATATAATCTATAAATAGTCCAGGAGTAATTACATCATTTTGATCTATTTCTCCAACTTCTACTAAATTTTCTGCCTCTACTATTACCATATCAGCAGCAGTAGCCATTAGAGTATTAAAATTCCTTGTAGCACCTCTATATACTACATTGCCTGATTTATCTACTTTATGGCCTAGTATTAATGCTATATCTGCTCTTAGGGGTAATTCTAATAAGTATTCTTTACCATCCACTTCTATTTTTTCTTTTCCTTCTTCTACCACAGTTCCAAGGCCTATAGGAGTTAAAAACCCACCCAAACCTGCCCCACCTGCTCTAATTTGTTCTGCTAAGGTTCCTTGAGGAACTAATACTACTTCCATTTCCCCAGAGTTCATTTGATTCCCAGTTTCTTTATTAGTGCCAACATGAGATGCAATTAATTTTTTAATTTGCTTATTTACTACTAATTTGCCCACACCACTATCTACAAAACTTGAATCGTTAGAAATTAATGTTAAATCCTTAACGCCCTTTTCCACTAGCTTATCCACCAGCTTGTGGGGAGTCCCACAGCTTAAGAATCCGCCAACCATAATGGTCATACCATCTTCAATATGATTAATAGCTTCATCTATTGATACTACTTTATCCATGAAAACCACCTCCAAGTTTTTCAATGCATAATTGAAATATGCATTATTTATAGCTCTGTTATAATTTTATCAAAGTTTATAGGAATTATCAATGAAATTTCTGATTATTTGCAAATGTGAACCTATTATACTGTAAAGCATTAGGGGCAGTCCCCCTTACATCTGTCATTGATGAAGAAACTAAGCGATGAGCACGAAATCAAAAAAACATGATTTCGGCTCCCTGCTTACCTAAACCGTAGGTGAAGGATCTCTAAGTGGCAGAAAGCCAAGATCCTTCGCTACGTTCAGGATAACACAAATTGTCAATTGTCAATTGTCAACTGTCAATTAATTATCTGCTAACTATCATAGAAATACCTTGGCCGCCGCCTATACATAATGTTGCTAGGCCATTTTTGGCATCCCTTTTGTTCATTTCGTGCAATAATGTTACTAAAATCCTCGCACCTGAGGCTCCTATTGGATGGCCTAGGGCTATGGCACCGCCATTTACATTGGTTATTTCTGGGTTTAAACCTAATTCTTTTACTACTGATAGAGATTGGGATGCAAAAGCTTCATTTGCTTCTACTAAATCTAAATCTTCTACTGTCATATTTGCCTTCTCTAATGCTTTTCTAGTAGCTGATATTGGACCTGTTCCCATTATACTTGGGTCTACTCCTGCTGAAGCATAGGATTTTATAGTAGCTAATGGCTTAATTCCTAATTCTTCTGCTTTTTCTTTAGACATAAGGATTAATGCCGCCGCACCATCATTTATACCAGAGGCATTTCCAGCTGTAACTGTACCATCTTTTTTAAATGCTGGCCTAAGTTTTTGAATTCCTTCTATGCTTGAACCAAATCTTGGGTGTTCATCTGTGTCTACTACTATTGGGTCTCCCCTTCTTTGTGGTATTTCAACTGGTACTATTTCATCTTTAAATCTTCCACTTTTTATAGCTTCTTCCGTTCTTAATTGACTATTTAAGGAAAATTTATCTTGTTCTTCTCTTGTTAAATTCCATTGTTCTGCTATGTTTTCAGCAGTAATTCCCATATGGTAGTCGTTAAATACATCCCAAAGTCCATCTTTTACCATATAGTCTTCTATTGATCCATCTCCCATTCTTTGTCCCCATCTAGCATCTTTCATTAAATATGGGGCCATACTCATATTTTCAGCTCCACCTACTAATACTATATCTGCTTCTTCAGCTTTTATAGCCTGGGCTGCTAATGTTACAGTTTTAAGGCCTGAACCACAAACTTTATTAACTGTATAGGATGGAACATCTACAGGAATTCCAGCACCTATTGAAACCTGTCTTGCTACATTTTGTCCAAGCCCTGCCTGAAGCACATTTCCAAAGATTACTTCATCTATCATCTCTGGTGTAATACCCGCCCTATTTATGGCTTCCTTAGCAGCTATAGTTCCTAATTGCACTGCTGTAACATTTTTAAAATTTCCTCCAAAAGTACCTATTGGAGTCCTAACTGCCGATACAATAACTACATCTTTCATTGAAAATCCCCCCATTTTTATTTTAATTTGAATTATGTTCTACTATATTAATATTGCAAGAAGGGTGCCAAGTTTTTCAAAATTTTAATTTTCCATCAAGAGTAGTTATATAGAGATGTATAGCGCTTTTTAAAATTCTTTAAGATTTCCCAAAAAGCAATAAATGTAGCCATTTGTATACATATATTTCTATAGATATTATACAAATGGCTATATTTAGCATTACACACTATTTAAATATTAATTTAATACAATAAAAAACTGTAGTTAATATTATACAATTCTTAAAGAATTGTAGATTTTTAGCTACAGTCAAATTTCTATATTATATTTATCTATTTTTTTATATAATGCAGTTCGGTGAATTCCTAGTTTTTCACTGGCTTTAGTCTTATTCCCTTGGGACTTATTTAAGGCATTTATAATAGCTTCTTTTTCTGCTTGGGCTACTACGTTTTTTAGAGGATAGATTTCTTCAAAGTTTATATTTATTTTAGAATTAGATAAAATCCTTTCTGGCAAATGTTTTGGCAGTATTATATCTCCATAAGAAAAATTCATTCCTCTTTCCAATACATTTCTAAGTTCTCTTACATTTCCCGGCCAATGATAGGATTTTAAAATATTTATAGTTTTTTTATCTATGGCTTTTCTTGGAGAATTTAATTCTTTGGAGAGGTAATCCAATAATTCATCACATAATATGGGAATATCTCCTATTCTATCCCTTAGAGGAGGTATATCCAAAGTGATTACATTTAATCTATAATAAAGGTCTTCCCTAAATCGCCCTGATTTTACAGCTTCCTCTATATTTTCATTGGTAGCAGATATTACCCTAATATCCAATGAATTTTTTTTATTTCCCCCCACTCTTTCAAACTTTCTTTCCTCTAAAACCCTTAACAATTTTGCCTGCATTTCTAAGGGCATATTTCCTATTTCATCTAAAAAAATTGTACCCCCATTGGCTAATTCAAATTTTCCAGGTTTACCTTCTTTTTTAGCTCCAGTAAATGCTCCCCCTTCATAGCCAAATAGTTCTGATTCTAATAATTCCTTTGGTATGGCTGCACAGTTTATAGGCACAAAGGCTTCTGATTTTCTATAACTAGCCCTATGAATAGCTTGGGCAAACATTTCTTTTCCAGTGCCAGATTCTCCTAAAATCAAAACTGTAGAATTAGATTCTGCAGCTTTTCTACCAAGCTTTTTTAAATATTCCATTTTAGGGTCTTGTGTTTTAATACTGTCAAAGGAGTATCTACTATTTTGTAATCTTTCAATCTCCCCTTTGTATTCGTTGATTTTATGTTCTAATTCTGCTAATTCCCTAGCTAATTCCTTTACTTCACTAGCATCCCTAAAAAGCACAGTACCTACTGCAGCTATAACTTTTCCATCCCTAATAATAGGTACTCTATTGGTTATCATATCGTAGCCTTGAATTCTTTGAACATGCCTTAATTCCTTTTCTCCAGTTTTGGCTACTATATGCATTCTAGTGTTTTCTATTACATCTTCTACAGGCTTGCCTAAATTTTCTTCTTCTTTTAAGCCCATTAGTTTTTCATAATTCATTTTTACTATTCTACCATCTTTATCCACCAATACAAAGCCTTCATAGGCATATTCTAATATATCTTCAATCATATCCATAGAAGTCTTTAGTTCCCTTAATTGAGTTTTAGAGTCCTTAATATCTGTAATATCCTTTAATATATAAATATAGCCTAAAACTTTATCAGATTCTTTATAGGGAATGCATTTCATTAAAATATGATTATTATTATGGACAAACTCTCTTTCTTCTTTGCAATGAAGGAAAAGTTCCTGGACCTTTTTATCTTCTATAAAATATGGAAAATCCTCAGCCTTTACATGGCTCCTATCAATATCTAATAAATTTAAAAAAGCCTGATTTTCATAATAAAATTCATTTTTATTATCTATTACTAAGACTCCTTCTTCTAAGGAGTCTAGCAAAAATTTTATTAGATTTCTTTCTTCCTCAGTATCCACGGTATTCCCCCCGTTTTACAATTGGCAATTGACAGTTGACAATTGTCAATTTGTGTCATCCTGAACGCTTTCTCTGTCATCCTGAGCATGGCGAAAGATCTCGACTTTCTGCTATTTAGAGATCCTTCACCTTCGGTTCAGGATGACAGATGCAAGGGGGACTGTCCCCAGTGCATTAAAGGTGCAAAAGGAACCGTCCCCAGTGCACTAAAGGTTTTCAATTATTACATTAACTATTCTTTCCGCTGCCTTCCCATCTCCATAGGGATTTATTGCGTTAGCCATTTTTTTGTATTCTTCATTATTAGATAGTAATATATCTATTTCTTTGTATACATTATCATAATCTGTCCCTACAAGTTTTGCTGTTCCTGCTTCTATTCCCTCTGGTCTTTCTGTTTCTTCTCTTACTACTAGGACTGGTTTTCCAAAAGTAGGGGCTTCTTCTTGAAATCCCCCTGAGTCTGTAACTACTAAATATATTTTAGACATTAGATTTGCCATGGATTCATAGTCTAAAGGTTCCATTAAATGTATTCTATTATTGTCCTTTAGTATTTCATTGGCGGTATTTCTTACCTTTGGATTTAAATGCATTGGGAAAACTATCTCTACATCTTCATGTGCATCTACAATATCTTTAAGAGCCTTAAATATATTTTCCATAGGTTTTCCTAAATTTTCTCTTCTATGGCATTCTACTAATATTATTTTCTTATTTTTATAATCTAAATTATTTAATAATTCATCATCAAATTTATAATTTTCTTTTGTAACATACATTAGCGCATCTATTACAGTATTTCCTGTAACAAAAATCTTTTCACTTGGATAATCTTCTTTTAAAAGATTATTTTTGCTTTCCTCTGTTGGTGCAAAGTGAAAATCTGTCATAATTCCCGTTAATTTTCTATTGGCTTCTTCTGGATAAGGAGAATATAAATTCCCAGATCTAAGTCCTGCCTCTACATGTCCAATTTTTACTTTTTGATAAAAAGCCGCTAATGCCCCTGCAAATACAGTAGTAGTATCCCCTTGTACTAAAAGTACATCTGGTTTTACTTCTCCTATTACATCTTCTAAGCCTTTTAAAGCATTAATGGTAATTTCCGTTAAGCTTTGTCCCGGTTTAAATATATTTAAATCATAATCTGCTTTTATATTAAACAAATCTAGTACTTGATCTAGCATTTCTCTATGTTGTGCCGTAATACATACTATATTTTCTATTTTTTCTTCTTTTTCCATGGCCTTAACTATAGGTGCCATTTTAATTCCCTCAGGTCTAGTTCCAAATACTGTCATAACTTTAATCTTGCCCATGTTCATCATTATCCTCCTTTGTGGTCATTAGCCCCATTTTCCTTGCTAATAATAGGGTAATAATAAATATTGCTACAGCCCAGATTACTCCCCTTTTACTATTGGTCTTGGCTATTAAAGTAGCAGATATTCCAAATATTGCTGATATAGAATATAGTATTAATACAGTTTTCTTTTGAGAATAGCCCATGGCAAGTAATCTATGATGGAGATGTCCCTTATCCGCTTCTGCTATGGATTTGCCATTTAGCAATCTTCTAAATATAGCAAAGGTAGTATCAAATATGGGAACTCCTAAAATTATAATTGGCACTACTACTGCTATTGTGGCTACAGATTTCATAACCCCTTCTATAGATAATGCAGCCAACATAAATCCTAAAAACAATGCCCCCGTATCTCCCATAAATATTTTAGCAGGATTAAAATTGTAGGGAAGAAATCCTAAACAACTCCCGGCTATAATGGAAGACATGATAATTACTGGTATGTAATTAAATTTACTAGCTACAGCTAAAAAAGATAAAGATGAAATCATGGCAACCCCTGCTGCCAAACCATCTAATCCATCTATTAAGTTTAAAGTATTGGTAATTCCCACTATCCAAAATATAGTTATAGGCACTGAAAATACTCCTAGATTAATTAAATTGCTAGTTTTAGTAAAAGGATTGGTAATTGCATCTATTTTTACATCCCCTATTACTAAAACTACTGCCGCTATTATTTGAAATAATAATTTCTTCTTAGGGCTTAATTCTTTTATATCGTCAATTATTCCACTAATTAATATAATAGTTCCCCCAATAATTATGGATATTAGTGTTTTATCTATGGGAAGAAAAATTAAAGATGTAGTAATAGTAGAAATGTATATGGCTAGGCCCCCCATTAAGGCCATAGGCTTCTTATGGACTCTTCTATCATCCTTTGGAATATCAACTGCTCCAACCTTGATAGCTAATTTTTTCACTGGTGGTGTTAAAATTAATGATAAAAATAAAGATATAATAAATGGCATAAAAATATTTTCCATAAGTTTTCGCTCCTTATAATTAGTCCTTCTAAAATTTTACATTAGAATGGGGAATAAGTCAATCTTATTCAATTGATAATTGACAGTTGACAATTGACAATTATTTGGGTCGAGCTTTTGGGAATTAGAAAAAGGCGGCCAAAGGCCGCCCCAATTGTCCATTGTCCATTGTCAATTGTCAATTGTACTTATTTTGTCCCAAATAATCGGTCTCCTGCGTCTCCTAATCCTGGAACTATATATGCATTTTCATTTAATTTTTCATCTATACTAGCCAGATATATATCTACATCTGGATGGGCTTTTTGTACTTTTTCTATGCCTTCTGGTGCTGCTATTAGGCATACTAATTTTATGGAATTAGAGCCTCTGTCCTTTAAAAATTGTATCGCTGCTGTAGCTGAACCACCTGTAGCTAACATTGGATCTAATACTATTAAATCTCTTTCCCCTATGTCCTGTGGTAATTTACAATAATACTCTACTGGTTTTAAAGTTTCTGGATCTCTATAAAGGCCAATATGCCCAACTCTTGCTGCAGGCAATATAGAAAGCATACCATCTACCATACCTAGGCCCGCTCTTAATATAGGTATTAGGCCTAATTTTTTCCCAGCTATAACTTGGGATGTAGTCTTTGCAAGGGGCGTTTCTATTTCTACTTCCTCCACATATAAATCCCTTGTAACCTCATAGGCCATTAACATAGATACTTCCTTTACCAATTCTCTAAATTCTTTAGCACCAGTGTTTTTATCCCTAATAAATGTAAGTTTGTGCTTAATAAGTGGATGATCTAAAACTACAACTTTTCCCATATAAAAAACTCCTTTCTTATTTAATTTCCTGTGTGATTATATCATAACTAGCCTTCTATGTCAGTAATTTTATCTATTCTTAATTTATGTCTTCCGCCTTCAAATTTCGCATTAAGCCAAGTATTTACTATTTCAATGGCTAAATCCCTGCCAATAACTCTGCCACCAAGAGCCAATATATTAGCATTATTGTGTTCAATACTCATTCTTGCAGAATAAGTATCACCACAAAGAGCACATCTAATGCCCTTTACCTTGTTGCAAGCTATGGAAATACCAATTCCAGTGCCACATATTGCTATACCTTTATCCACTTCTCCCTCTACTACAGCTGTGGATAACTTTAGCCCATAATCAGGATAATCCACAGAATCTGAAGAATTAGTCCCATAGTCCACATATTCTATGCCTTCTTTTTCTAAATACTCCTTAATATATTCCTTTAATTCAAAACCACCATGATCAGAACCTATGCCTATTTTCATTATCATTCCCCTTTCATTAATTTTTCTACTAATTTTTCTATTGCATTATATAATTCATATTTAGTATTATTATAAACTTTAATATTTCCACCAAAGGGATCTATTATATCTTTTTCTACGCCATAGACGTATTCATTTAATGTATAAATTTTATTTTGAATAAAATCATATTTGGAAATTAAAATTTCTTTATGGGATTTCCCCATAGTTAAAATTAAATCTGCCTCTTCCACTAAATCCCTATGGACAATTCTAGCCCTATGATTGCTAATATCCATATTGTGCTCTTTTAAGGCTTTAATAGCATTAGTGGAAACATTCTCTCCATCTAAGGCATATATGCCTGCTGATTTTACCACAATATCTAAGCCCTTTTTATTGGCCATATCCTCCAATATCCCTTGGGCCATAGGGCTCCTACAGGTATTTCCAGTACATACAAATAAAATATTCACATTATCTCCCCTATTACACTTCTATAATATTCCCCGAAGCTGCCTTTTTAAGTCTATTCATAATAGCCATACCTATGCCAGTGGATTCCATACCTTCTGCCAATATTATATCTACATTTTCCTTGTCAAATAATCTAATAGTGTTAAATAAATTATGAGCTATGGTACTTTTATCCACCCTAGTGCCTACAGATATAATTGTGCCTAGTTCGTATTTATCCTTGCTTTCCTCTGTAGCCATAATACCTACCTTTTTGCCTTCCCGGGAAAGTTTTTTTGCACGATTATTTATTTCCCTAACAATACATTCCAATTCCCCATTAAATACAATCATTTCAGCTTTTGGTGCATAATGTCTATATTTTTGTCCTGGAGATAGGGGAATTCCTCCCTCTTTAATTATACTTAAATCTGCCTCTATATTGGGAAGATATTCCCTTAAATCTTCTATTGTTATACCTCCAGGTCTAAGTATTCTAGGTATATCCCCTGACATATCTAATACAGTAGACTCTACCCCTATGCCAGTATCTCCACCATCAATTATTAAATCCACTTTCCCATATAAATCCTCAGCTACATGACTAGCCAGTGTAGGGCTAGGTTTTCCAGAAGTATTGGCACTAGGTGCAGCTATGGGTAGTTGGCTTAATTCAATTAATTTAAGGGCAATAGGATTATTAGGCATTCTAATGGATACTTTATCTAGCCCTCCTGTAATTATATCCGGAACTAAATTGCTTCTCCTTAAAATAATAGTCAAAGGCCCTGGCCAAAATACATTCATTAGTTTTTCTGCATTTTTAGGAATAGATTGTACCAAATTGGCTACTTCATTTACACTTGATACATGTAAAATTAAGGGATTATCCTTGGGCCTGCCTTTAGCCTCAAATATCTTTTCCACAGCCCTAGAATCTAAGCCATTAGCCCCAAGTCCATAAACAGTTTCCGTAGGAAAAGCCACTAGACCCCCAGCTTTAATAATTTCTGCCCCCTTTATTAATTCTTCCATATTATTTTCATTTATTTCTAGTATTTTAGTTTGAACTTTATCCATATATAATCCTTCCCTTTTTGTTTTCTTATTATATTATACATTATTCTAGGCTAATTTAAAAAAATATTTTTAAACAAGATAATATAACCGTCCCCTGCCCTGTTCTTAATACTAAATCTCTTGAATATTAATTAATAGAAGGGGTGGGATTTATGTTAAATATTGGAACAATAACATTATATGGTTTTATGGTGGGAATAATAGGTACGGGAATTGGTGGTTTCTTTTCCCTATTTATAAAGGAAAGTAATAGGGTTTTAAGTTTTTTATTGGGACTAACAGGGGGATTTATGTTATTTATTGTAACATTCCACTTACTGCCAGAGGCATTTATTCTAGGGGGATTAATTGTTGCCATTATTGGCATAGCACTTGGAATATTATTAGTCATTATAGTAGAAGATATAATCCAAAAAAGATCGGAAAATTCCTTTACGAAATCTGCAATTCTTTTAGGTATCAGTATAGCTGTACATAATTTTCCTGAAGGCTTAGCCCTTGGTTCTAGTTTTTTAGCCATATCGGATTTTGGATCAGTACTAGCTTTAGCAATGTTATTACATAATATTCCTGAGGGGATTTCCATGGCTATTCCCATGAAAATCAATAGAACAAATCCTATTAAAATAGTATTACTTACTATATTGACAGGGATTCCCACAGGAATCGGCACCTTTATAGGTGCCTATATGGGGATGATTTCCAATGTATTTATCTCCCTATGCCTATCTTTTGCTGGTGGCACCATGCTTTATATAATCACAGATGAGATAATACCCAATGCAAAAACCCTCCACTCTGGAAGGGCTTCATCTTTAGGAATTGTATTAGGTTTTGTTATAGGACTAATTTTATATTTATAATCTTATCTCGTAAATTCATAAATAGCTATTCCCACTGCTATGGATAAATTTAATGAATCAATTTCGCTACTATGAGGGATTATTATACTAGTGCCTATATTTGAGAATTCATGGCTTAGGCCACTGCCTTCATTGCCAAATACTAATGAAAAGGGTTTGTCTTTTTTTATATTTACATCATATAGGCTTTCTTTAGCATCTAACATAAAGGTATAGATATTGTGATTAAAACTCATCATATATTCTTCAAAACTGTCAAAATACTCAAAGGAAATCTTAAAAGTCGCCCCCATAGATGCTCTAATGGCTTTTGGGTCGTATATATCTACTGCTGGTTTTATTATGGCAAGATTTTTTATATTAAATCCTAGCATAGTCCTTATTATTGTACCTAAGTTTCCCATATCACTGGGCTCTACTAAAACTAGATGATTTTTATCCATATCTAATTTTATATTATATTTTTTAAATACTCCTATGGCATAACAATTTTGTTTTTTGCTTATGCGGTTTATGACCTTATTATTTATTTCATATTTTATATTATATTCTTTACAAATATCTATTATCTTTATAACCCCTTCATTTTCCATACCTTCTGAACTTAAAACTACCTCAATCACCTTATCTATTTGAGAATTTAGTAATTCTAAAGTTGGAAACACTCCTAGGGTATAGGAATATTCAAAATCCTTTTTATAGGCTTTTAGTTGTACATCCATTTTCTATTCCTCCAGATACATATAATAAAAGGCAGTAGCTAATCTACTGCCCCTTATACTACTTGTTTTAACTTTTCTGCCTGATCTGTGGTGATTAGGCTATCTATCATTTCGTCTATATCTCCATTTAGGAAATTTTCTAATCTATGGGTAGTTACATTTATTCTATGGTCTGTAACTCTTCCTTGAGGGAAATTATAGGTTCTAATTCTTTCAGATCTGTCTCCTGTTCCTACTTGAGATTTTCTGGCTTCTGCTATTTCACTATGCTGTTCACTCATCATTTTATCATACAATCTAGTCTTTAAGATCTTCATTGCCTTATCCCTGTTTTTATGTTGAGATTTTTCATCCTGACAAGATACTACCATTCCTGTTGGAATATGGGTTATTCTAACAGCAGAGTCTGTAGTATTTACAGATTGACCACCATTTCCTGAAGATCTAAATACATCTATTCTAATATCATTTGGATTTATATCTATATCTATATCCTCTGCTTCAGGCAATACTGCCACTGTAGCTGTAGAGGTATGAATTCTACCACTAGATTCTGTAGTAGGTACCCTTTGAACTCTATGAACGCCTGATTCATATTTTAATCGGCTATAAGCACCTTTACCATTTATCATAAATATAACTTCTTTAAATCCGCCTATACCACTTTGCTCACTAGTGCTCATGATTTCTGTCTTCCAGCCTTTGGCTTCTGCATACATGGTATACATTCTAAACAAATCTCCTGCAAATAAGCCTGCCTCGTCTCCGCCAGCACCAGCTCTAATTTCCACAATAACATTTTTATGATCATTTGGGTCCTGAGGGAGTAATAGTACTTTTAATTCTTCTTCTAATTTTAATATTAGTTCTTCCCTTTCAGAAATCTCTTCTTTTAACAATTCCTTCATTTCATCATCTAGTTTTTCTTTTTGCATTTCTTTATCTTCTTCTAATAATTCCTGAGTTTTAGTGTATTCCCTATATTTTAATACTATTGGCTCCATATCAGCATGTTCCCTTACTAATTTTTGCCATTCATCCATATCAGTCATAACCTCAGGATCAATTATTTTTTCACTTAATTCTTTATATTTATTTTCTAAAAAAGATAATTTCTCTAACATTTTCTGCCTCCCTTCTAAAATAATCTACAAAATATAAATTTATAATTCCATATATATTATAACACAGAGTTTTTACAATTGACAATTGATAGTTGACAATTGACAATTTATGTCATTCTGAGCACTTTCTCTGTCATCCTGAATGCCTTTCTCTGTCATCCTGAACGTAGTGAAGGATCTATACATAGTAGAAAGCCGAGATCCTTCACTACCTTGGTTTGCTTCCATGGGTGTGCAGAGCCTACGTTCAGGATGACAATCATCCATTGTTAATTACCTAATTGTCCATTATCCATTGTCAATTGTCAATTAAAATAACAGTGCCCCTGCTGCTCCTGCAATTATTATGCCCAAAATTGGATGTAATTCTTTAAATGTGATTAGATAAAATATAACCACACCAATTATAAGGCTTGGGATATTTACAATGGCGTCCATGGATACAGTTATAGCCGCGGATGCAACTAATCCCAGTATCACTGGTCTTATGCCTCTAAATGCCCAGTCTACATAGGGAGAGTCTCTAAATTTAGATAAAAAGTGAGCTATAATTAATATTATGACAAATGATGGCAAAACTACAGCAGTAGTTGCGACTATAGATCCTAAAACTCCTGCCACCTCATAACCTAAAAAAGTAGCCGAGTTCACAGCTATAGGTCCTGGTGTCATCTCTACTACAGCTAAAATATCTATAAACTCCGTTATTGTAATCCATCCTCGAATCTCTATTACTTCTTTTTTTATTAAAGGCAACATTGCATACCCGCCACCAAAGCTAAAGGCTCCAATTTTTAAAAATGAAATAAAAAGTTGTAATAATTTCATAGGCGTTTCTCCTTATTTTTAAAGTATACAATAGAACCAAGTGCTGCTACAAGTATTATATATATAGGACTTATATCTAATAATAATATGGTAAGAATTGTAAGCCCTGTACCCAGTGCATGTCGAATACTAAACTCCATGTGTTTCCCCATTTTGTATACTGCTGAAAATATTAAGGCTGCAACTGCTGGTCTTATGCCTAAAAATATCTTTTCTATTAAAGGATTTTGTCTATAATCCCAGAAGAATGTTACAATTAATAGTATAATTGTAAAAGAAGGAAGAACAGTACCTAGAGTGCAAATCAATGAGCCTTTAACTCCTGCCATCTTATAGCCTACATAAGTGCTAGTGTTTATAGCCACAGGCCCTGGGGTTGCCTCTGCTATAGCTAATATATCCATAAATTCATCCTGGGTAATCCATTCATTTGTTTCCACTACCTCCTTCTGAATTAAAGGAAGCATGGCATAACCCCCGCCAATGGTGAATGCCCCTATTTTAAAAAATGTCATAAATAGCTTAAACATCAAATTCAAAGTATCCCCCCTCCTATTTAATTCCACAAACTACTCTATCCAATCCCTGAAGATCCTTTAATATTTCTATATTTTTAAAGCCTTCTTTCAAAAAGATTTCCTTTACCATTTGTCCCTGTTCAAAACCAATTTCAAATATCAATAGTCCATTTTTTTCTAAATAGTTTTTAGCATTGGGGATGATTTTTCTATAAAAATCCAAACCATCCTCTCCACCATCTAAAGCCTCCACTGGTTCAAAATTCCTTACCTCAATTTGAAGATTTTGTATTTCCCTAGTGGAAATATAGGGAGGATTTGAGGCTATTATATGAAACTTTTCCCCATCCTCTATATTAGAAAATAAATCCCCATTATATAATTTTACATTTTCTAAATTAAATTTATCTTTATTAATATTTGCCACTTTCATGGCAATTTGAGAATTGTCAACTCCAAAAACCCGAACTTGTCTTTTATAATAGGCAATGGATAGCCCTATGGCACCACTGCCAAAGCCTAAGTCTAATAGTTTTATTTCCCTATTTTCATAATTTATATCTATATAATTTAGTATATACTCTACTAATATTTCTGTATCTGGTCTAGGAATTAATACTCCTTCTTCTATATAGAAATTTAATCCCATAAATTCCTTTTCCTTTAATATATATTGAATAGGATAGCCTGTGGCTCTTAATTTCATGATTTCTAAAAACCTATCCTGAATATCCTTATTTACACTATCCTTGCCATGGGTATATATATATATTCTGTCTACATTTAATAAATATTCTAATGCCATAGTTGCTTCTAATACTGGGTTTCCATATTCTCTATTTTTGATTATATCTACACCAGTTTTAAGCAATTGATTTATTTCCATAAATCCTCCTCCTTATTGTCAGTTAATACTGCCTCTAAGGCTGCTATGGCTACTTCAATCTGTTCCCCATCTGGTTCTTTTACTGTGGCAATTTTTTGTAAGAATAATCCTGGATATGATAAATAATAGGCAATGGCTGAATTGCTTTTTCCAATTAATCTATTTATTTCATAAGAAATTCCTGCAATTACTGGTAACATTAATAGTCTAATTAAAAATCTTTGTAATGGATCTGGCCATCCAAAAAAAGATAATACAAAAATACTAACTATCATCACCATAAATAAAAAGCTAGTACCACATCTAGGATGAAGTATTGGATATTTTTTTACATTCTCTACAGTAAGTTCATCCCCATTTTCATAACAGTGAATGGTTTTGTGTTCTGCACCATGATATTCAAATATTCTATCTACATCCTCCATTTTAGAAATTAACACCACATATAAGAGAAATATAAATATTCTAATTAAACCTTCTACTATATTAAATACAAAAGGAGATTCTATTTTGTTTTTAAATAAATTAGTAAAAAAGGAAGGCAATAATATAAATAAGCCTATGGTCAATAATAGGGAAACAATAAGAGTTATAACAATTTCCGCAGTTTCTGCAGAGTCTTTAAAAACCTTATTTAGAAAATTCTCTTCTTTTTCTTCTTCCTCTTCTTCAAAAAATTCTGCTGAATACATTAGTGATTCAATTCCCATTACCATGGACTCTATTAATCCTACTACACCTCTAATAAAGGGCAATGCAAAGAATTTATATTTCATACCTAGGGTATTTAGCTTTTCCTTTTTTAACTCTATTTCTTTATCTTGTTTTCTAACAGCAATGGCCACATCCTTTGGCCCTCTCATCATTATTCCTTCTATTAATGCCTGACCACCTATAGTAGTCATATGTTTGGGGACCCTATTTAAATCTTTAATTTTCACATACCCACCCCCTATTTTTAATAAAATAAAGGTTAGTGCCTTTAGCTACTAACCCATTTTGTATAGAAATTAATCCATGCCATATTTTTTCTTGAATTTTTCCACACGACCACCACGTTCAGTAAACTTTTGACGTCCTGTATAAAAAGGATGACATTCTGAACAAACTTCCACTTTTAATTCTTCTTTTGTTGAGCCAGTTTTAAAGGTATTTCCACAAGCACAGTGAACTGTAGCTTCATAATATTTTGGATGAATTCCCTTTTTCATTCCTTTCACCTCTCTTTGTTTCCAACTATATAAAAATATATTATTTCATACATTTTGACCAATTAATTATAGCATAATAAATATTATATTTCAACTACTACCAAATTTTATTTCTCATTTCATCTACAAAAATTTCATTGGTTTTATTAAGCATTAAATTATTTATTAAAGTTTCTGTTACATCTTGTGTAGGAGCATTTCCTAATGCCTTTCTAATACCCCATATGGTTTCTAATTCTTTTTGACTTAATAATAATTCCTCACGTCTAGTTCCAGATTTATTTATATCTAAAGCTGGGAATATTCTCTTTTCAGATAGTTTTCTATCTAAATGAATTTCCATATTGCCTGTACCTTTAAATTCTTCAAATATAACTTCGTCCATTCTACTACCAGTATCTACTAATGCAGTGGCTAAAATTGTTAAACTGCCACCTTCTTCTAGATTTCTTGCTGCACCAAAAAACCTTTTAGGCTTATGTAATGCACCTGGGTCTAAACCACCTGATAGGGTTCTACCTGTGGCAGGGATAGTTAAATTATAAGCTCTTGCAAGACGGGTAATACTATCTAATAGAACAACTACATCCTTTCCATGTTCCACAAGCCTTTTGGCTCTTTCTAAAACTATTTCTGCAACCTTAGTATGATGATTTGGCAATTCGTCAAAAGTAGAATATACCACATCACCTTTTACAGATCTTTTCATATCTGTTACTTCTTCTGGTCTTTCATCAATTAATAAAACTATTATTTCAATCTCTGGATGATTTTCAGAAATGGAATTGGCAATATTCTTAAGAAGTGTAGTCTTACCTGCCTTTGGTGGGGACACTATCATTCCCCTTTGTCCCTTTCCAATAGGTGCTATTAAATCAATCATTCTTGTAGAAAGGTTATTCGGAACTGTTTCTAGTATAAGTCTCTCCCTTGGGTATATGGGAGTTAAAGTGTCAAAATCTGGTCTACTTAAAGAAGTTTCTGGGTTTAATCCATTGACAGATTTCACATATAAAAGAGCCTTATATTTTTCTGCAGATTTGGGGGAACGGGTAATACCAAATACTTTATCTCCAGTTCGGAGCCTAAATCTTCTTATTTGAGAAGGAGATACATATATATCATTATCCCCAGATAAATAATTGTCACATCGTAAAAAACCATAACCATCTTGATGAATCTCTAATATTCCCTCTGCACCATTTATATTGTCCATTTGTTCTATTTCTTCACTAACTTTATCTGGTAATTTATCCATATCAATATCTTCAATATCTATTTCTACTATATCATCTCTATTTGGAGCCTTTTCTTTTCTATTTGGAACTTCTTCTTTTCTATCTGGAACTTCTTCTTTTTTTTCACTTCCCTTTTCTCCTTCATCTATAGCAGTTTCCATAATTAAATCTATTAATTCATCTTTTCTATAAGTAGTAACAGATTTAATTCCCATGGTTTTTGCTATAATTCGCAAATCTTCTAATTTCTTCTTCCGCAAAACACTTGAATCCAAAACTTCACCTCCAAAATATTTAATCCATTATTGAATTCCGGGAACAATATATAAGATATGTTAATAGATGAGTTCATCAGATTAATAATATCATTTAAATATTTATTAGTCAAATAATTAGGCATTGGTCACCAATGCCCTAATTATGTTTTTTCAATAATTCCTTCAACATATCATTCTTATCCAATCTATGGGTAGCCTCTATAAATCTTATGGTGCCTGTTTCAGCTCTCATTACCACTGAGTGGGTTTTGGCTCTATTGTCTCCATAGTATACTACGCCTTTGAGCAAATCCCCATCAGAAATACCTGTGGCTGCAAAGAATAGATCCTTGCCTTTGGCTAGATCCTCCATAGTAAGGAGTTTATCCAATTTATCTTCAGTCCATCCCATTCCTGCACAGCGAACCTTTTCCTTATTGGACAAGGGGAATAATTTTCCTTGAAAATCTCCACCCATACATTTTAAAGCTACAGCTGCTATTACGCCTTCTGGGGCACCACCTATACCTATTAAAACATCCACACCTGTATCAGGAAATGCAGTTGCAATAGCCGCTGCTACGTCTCCCTCGGCGAATAATTTTATTCTAGCACCAGCGCTTCTTACTTCTTCTATTATTTCACTATGTCTTTCTCTATCTTGGATAATGACTGTTAAATCTGAAATGTCCTTGTTTAATGCTTCTGCTACAGAATATAAGTTTTCCTTCACTGATTTGTCTATATCTATTTTTCCAGCCGCTTTAGGGCCTACAGCTATTTTTTTCATATAAGTATCTGGGGCATTAAGTAAGCATCCCTTAGGTGCCATGGCTATAACAGAAATAGCATTTGGAAGCCCCTTGGCTACTAAACTAGTACCATCTAATGGATCCACCGCAATATCTGCCTGTATATCCATACCCAAACCTATTTCCTCCCCAATGTATAACATTGGGGCCTCATCCAATTCCCCTTCTCCTATAACTACCTTTCCTCTAGTATTTACCAAATTAAAGGCAGTCCTCATACCATCTACAGCCGCCTGATCCGCACCTATAGAATCTCCCCTACCCATATATCTCCCAGAAGCTAGGGCAGCAGTTTCTGTAACCCTAACTAAGGATAACGCCAAATCTCTATCCATTTATATCACTCCTTTTATTAATTAACAATTGACAGTTGACAATTGACAATTTGTGTCATCCTGAACCTAGTGAAGGATCTTGGGTTTCTGCTGTTTATGGATCCTTCGCTACGCTTAGGATGACATTCTTTTAATTGTCAATTGTCCATTGTACATTGTCAATTGCATAAGTTTATTTCATCTTTTCCCAATCTGCTAAGAATTTTTCTATGCCTTTATCTGTTAGTGGATGGACTAGCATTTGTTTAAATATATTATAGGGTATTGTTGCAATATCTGCCCCTAATTTTGCTATTTCAATTACATGCATAGGGTGCCTTATGCTTGCTGCAATTATTTCTGTTTTTATATTATAAATATCAAATATTTTTACTATATCTCTTACAGTATTTAAACCTTCATTACCTATATCGTCAAGTCTACCTACGAAAGGGCTTACAAAACTAGCACCTGCCTTGGCTGCCAATAGGGCCTGATTAGCTGAAAAAATTAATGTTACATTAGTTTTTATATTCTCTTTAGACAAGATATTTACAGCCTTAAGGCCTTCCTCTGTCATAGGTATTTTTATTACAATATTTGGGTGGATTTTAGCTAACTCTCTAGCCTCCTTAAGCATTCCCTCTGTATCTAAGGATATTACCTCCCCACTTATTGGCCCATCTACTATAGAGGCTATTTCCTCTATTACCTCTTTTAAATCTCTACCTTCCTTAGCAATTAAAGAAGGATTGGTGGTAACACCTGATAAAACTCCCCATTGGTTTATTTCCCTAATTTCATCTATATTAGCAGTATCAATAAATAATTTCACTTGCCTAGATACCCCCCTTTTTTTGCAATTGACAATTGACAGTTGACAATGGACAATTTTTTGCAATTGACAATTGTCCATTGTACATTGTTAATTATCTAAGCTCTCCCTACTGAACCAAATAAGTGCATTTTCTCTATAACGGCTTCTTTCATGGCTAATTTGGCTGGGCTTAATATTTTTCTTGGGTCTATACTGTCTGGATTTTCTTTTATAAATTCTTTAACAGCATTAGAAAAAGCTATTCTTAAATCTGTGTCTATATTTATTTTATTGATCCCTAATGATACTGCTTTTTTGATGCTATCGGCTGGTACTCCACTGGAACCGTGTAGTACTAATGGCATATTTGTCATTTCTTTAATAATTTTAATCCTATCAAAGTCTAATTTTGGTTCTCCCTTATAAAGTCCATGGGCTGTTCCTACTGCTATTGCTAAAGAATCTACATTAGTCTCGTCTGCAAATCTTTTAGCTTCTTTAGGATCAGTAAAAGTAGCATTCTTTTCATCTACTGTAATATGATCTTCTGTACCACCAATTTTACCTAATTCTGCCTCTACAGATACTCCTACTGCACGGGCTACTTCTATTACTTTTTTAGTAATTTGAATATTGCCTTCTAAATCAAATCTAGATCCATCTATCATAACTGATGTAAATCCATGTCTAATACAAAGCATTACCTGTTCAAAATCTGTACCATGATCTAAATGTATTGCTACAGGTACCTTTGCATTTTTAGCTGCAAGTTTCCCTAATTCTGCTACATATTCTACACCAGCATATTTTAATCCTCCCTGACTTGCTTGAAGTATAACTGGGGAATTAGTTTCTTCTGCTGCCTCTATTATAGCCTGGACAATTTCCATATTATTGACATTAAATGCTCCTACGGCATAATTGTTTTTATGAGCATCTTGTAAAATTTCTCTACCTGTTACTAACATCTTATTGCCTCCCTTATATAGTTATTAATTATATTAAGCATATATTACCCTATATCACTCTTTTATATCTTTGTTCTTTTCTTTAATAGAATCAATACAAGAAATATTATGCTTCCTAAGAGATATTTTATCCTTTTTCATCAAAATACTCAAGTCCTCTTCCGTTTCAGCAAATATAATTTTTACACTTTTACAATTGTTACATTTTAGTTCTAATCTATCAGGAAATAATTGCATTTGGATATCTGATTTGCCACAATCACAATTAACTTTCCCCTTTGAACTTAAAAGATATAATTGTTTTAAAGCTTCGCTAAATACCTTAATATTGTTAAAATATTCATTGGCATAAATGGGACTTTCACTTTCATCTAAGCTATTTTGACTTTTTAATAATATTTGATTAGCTTTTTCCTTAGAACCTATAAAGAATAATTCTCCCCCATAAATACAATAGAACATATTATCTTCTTTTAACATTTCATTTAGATCTAAATCTATAAAATGTTCATTACCACAATTAAAACAATTTATTCGAGCTTTGAAAATATTATTTATCCTTTGTATAGAAATATTTGTATCGCCACATTCACATTTATACTCTATTTTTCTGCCCCCTGCTAGATTAAATAAATTTAAATCATATTTTCCTAATCTACCACAAAGTTTACATCTAATAATTAGGGTTTTACACCCATTAATAAGCATGGTTTTTCCCTCCTTGGTAGACTAATTCTACATAAACTTTTAAAATCCTTCTTTTGTCGAAAAATAAATTTAAAAAAAGAAAAAGGGGAGGTTAAAAATAAATTTGGGACAAAGAGAACCGTCCCCAATGTCCCAAAATTTTATTTTAATCCTAATATTTTTCTTGCTTCATCTGGAGTGGCAATTTCTCTGCCTAGTTCATTTGCGATTCTAACCACTTTTTCTACTAATTCTCCATTAGATTTCGCTAATACTCCTCTAGATAAATATATATTATCTTCAAAACCTACTCTTACATGACCACCCATGGCGATTCCCATGGCTGCCATTGGCATTTCATGTCTTCCTACTCCTGCCACTGTCCAAGTGGAGCCATTTGGGATACTACTTACCATATAGACTAAGTCCCTAGCAGTTGCTGCCATTTGTACTCCTAATACAAAGTCAAAATGCATAGGTTCTAATATATAGCCTTCCTTGGCATATCTAATAGCATAGTCTACCATTCCTTTATCAAATACTTCTACCTCAGGCTTAACTCCCTTTTCTATCATAATTTTGCCAAAGTTTTTAATGGTATTTTCTGTATTTACAAATATTTCATCTCCACCAAAATTTAAAGTACCACAGTCTAAAGTGGCCATTTCAGGTAATAATTCTACTGGCTGTAGTCTTTCCTCATCACTCATACCTACTGCCCCACCAGTTGATGGCTGGATTATTACATCGGGGCATCTCTTTTTTATTTCTTCTATACATACTCCAAATCTTTCTTTATCTTGAGTTGGTGTACCATCGTCCTCCCTTACATGTAGATGTATAATACTAGCACCTGCCTTATATGCAGCCTCTGCCTCTCTACCTATTTCCTTTACTGTATAAGGTACATTTGGATTATGTTCTTTTGTTACTTCAGCACCGCATATAGCAGCTGTAATGATTAGCTTGTCCATAAAATTACCCCCTTTTCTTATCTTTTGGTACTACGCAGGTTCCTTCTGCTCTGCATACTACTATGGGTTCTTCTAAAATATCGCAGGCAGAATCATTTACATCAGGTCTTGGTATTATAACTTTTCTAGCTTCAAATTTCATCTTTCTAGAAGTATTGCCTAATTTAGTGATCTCTCCTACAGCCTCTATAAATTCTCCTGCATGTACAGGAGCTAAAAATTCCACATTATCATAGGCTACAAAAAGTCCTTCGTCTCCATCATTTCTAATAAGTAATTCCGTAGCTACATCTCCAAATAATTGAAGCATTTTAGCACCATCTACTAAATTTCCTCCATAATGGGCATCCCCTGTACTCATTCTAACTCTAATCATAGCTTTGTCCATTTTCATACCTCCATTATAAATATATTCCTGTTTATTATATCATAAGAACAAAGTTTAGACTATATAAAGGCAAAGGATTGACATGCCTTACAAAAAAGTAATAGAAACCTCCTAATTTTAATAATATTGTAACTATTTTTAGGCATAAATTATGGTAAGATTAATTTATCACGTTACTGGAGGTGAAAAATTTTTTGGAAGAACTAATTGTACTTAATAATCTAAGAAAGGTATATAAAATGGGAGATGAAAAAATTATAGCTCTAGACAATGTATCTCTCACCATCAATAAAGAAGAATTTGTCTGTTTACTAGGCACCTCTGGTTCAGGTAAATCTACTTTACTTAATATGATGGCAGGTTTGGAAAAGCCTACCAAGGGTGAAATTATCATAAATAATAAACATATTGAAAAAATGAATGAAAAACAATTAGCTAAATTTCGTCAAAAGAATATTGGATTTGTATTTCAATCCTATAATTTAATCCCCACCCTTTCGGCTTTAGAAAACGTTAGCCTTGGCCTAATCTTCCAAGGTGTAGCTAAAAAAAAGCGGGATAAAATGGCTAAAGAGATGTTAAATAATGTAGGCCTTGGGGACAGACTTCATCATAAACCCTCAGAAATGAGCGGTGGGCAACAGCAAAGAGTAAGTATTGCTAGAGCTTTTGTAAGCAGACCTAAAATAGTTTTTGCTGATGAGCCTACAGGAAATTTAGACACAAAAACCACCATGGAAGTCATGGGATTAATAACAGAAATGGCAAGGGAAAACAAACAAACTTTAATTATAGTAACCCATGATGTGGAGATTTCTACTTTTACTGATAGAATTGTCTATATTAGAGATGGGAATATAGAAAAAATAGTAGATAATAAGGAGGTCGGATAGATGAAAAAATTTATTAGTATAGGACTTATATTGATGATATTGTTGGGGCAATTTGGTGTGGTGGGAGCTACTGGAGGAACACCAGACGTAGAGCCTGATGATACTGTAATAGTTATAAAAAAGATAAGTACTGGTGATAAAACTACAATTAGAACTGATGATGAGTTTAAATTAACAATAGAATTAGAAATTGCCTCAAAAGACACTATTGATTATAGAGATATGTATGTTCAAATAGGCGCCTCAAGTAGCTTTTCACCAATAGGGAAAGGCTCCAAGATGCAAGTAAATGAAAGCTTTAGTGCCACATTCGACATGTACTACAACGGCGGCACAGACACTAAAATTCCAATTACTATTACCTATAAAAAAGGTGGTAAAATGCTAAGCACAGATGACTATATTAGCATTACAAATATCAAACCCTATGAAGAACCAAAAGAAGATACCTCTAAAAAAATTCCAAATATCGGCATAATAGGCCCTAAAACTATTACTGTAGAAGCTGGGGATTCTACATATTTCCCTATAACAGTTAAAAACACTAGCAATGAAGGTGCTGAAAATATTACAATTTCGGCTGAATTAAATGGTGCCTCTCCTATTAGCATAGATGGTTCGGATTCTGACAGTATTAGGGGATTATCTCCTAGTAGAGCTAGGGATATGGATTTTAGAATAAGTGTAGGTTCCAATGCAGAGTCTAATACTTATCCTATTAAAGTTAATTTTCACTTTTACAATTATGATGGAGATCCCTTCACTGCATCCGACACCATATATGTAAGGGTAGAAAACAAAAATACCAGTCCTCTAATTACCATAGGGAAAGTAGAAACTACACCTACTGTGGCAGAACCTGGGAAAGCTACAAATGTCAAATTGCAATTAAAAAATACAGGGACATTAGAAGCCAAGGATGTGAAAATATCTTTAAATAATTTAGAAAATGATACCTTTACCCTATCTTCTGGTACTAATACTCAATATATTAAAAGTATATCTGGTGGAGACACTGATACCATATATTTTCAAATAACTCCATCTGAAAAATTAGCAGGTGGAAATCACGGTATAGAACTTGGTTTAAGCTATAAAGACAGTAAGGGAACCCCTCATGAAGACAGTAGCAAGTTTTTTGTAAATGTAGCTTCTAATAAGGGGAAAAATTCTAATTTAATTATGGAAAATCTTAAATACCCTGAAGGAGCTGTAGGTCAAAATCAAACTGCTACCGTTAGCTTTAATCTTAAAAATATAGGCAAAATTGATGCAAAAAATATTAAAGTCATGGTAGAAAGTTCTGATACAAGTGGTATAGTGCCTAAAACCGTTAGCACCAAAAAAATAAATTCCATAGCACCAGGCAAATCAGAAAGCCTTAGCTTTGTATTTTTAACAGGAAAAGATGCAGAAACCAGAAATTATCCTATAAATATCACTGTAGAATATGAAGATGATTTATCTTCGGGAGAAGAAAAATATACTTTAACTCAATATGTAGGTGTATTTGTAGTAAAACCTGGAGACGATATTAAAACCACCCCTAGATTAATAATTGATAAATATAATTTTGAACCCAATCTAGTAAAAGCTGGGGAAAATTTTACTATGAATTTATCCTTCTTTAATACTAATAGCCAAAAAACCGTTAGCAATATTAAAATATTTTTAGCTTCAGATGAAAAATCAGACCCAGATAAGCCTAGTGCAGGAAGCAATATTTTCACTCCTGTAGATAGTAGCAATACTTTCTATATAGATAGTATTCCTCCAAAGGGGAAAGTTGAGAAAACCATTGTATTATCCACAGTACCAGATGCACTAGCTAAAACCTATACAATTACTGCTAATTTTATATATGAGGATTCTGATGGTGAACAATATGAAGACACTGAATTAATAGGTATTCCAGTAATACAACAATCTAAAATAGAAATTGGAGAAATATTAACCCCTCCTGAGGCCTATGTTGGAGAACCCACTCCTATTTCTTTAGAGTTCTACAATACGGGAAAAGTTACACTATATAATATGATGGTTAAATTAGAAGGGGATTTCCCCATGGAAAATGCCAATTACTATGTGGGAAACTTTGAATCTGGTGGTACAGAATATTTTGAAGGCCTAGTAATTCCACAGGGACCGGGAGAATTAAAAGGTGCTGTAGTATTTACCTACGAAGACTCTACTGGGGAAATTGTAGAACATAGGGAAGAATTCACTTTAAATGTAGTTGAAATGATAATGGATGAATTCCCTGAAGACATGCCCCCTATGGATGAGCCAGGTGGAATTAAAAAATTATTAAAGAGTAAAGTATTTTGGATTACCATAATCTTAATTGCAGCTGGTGGCGGTGGTGGATTTATATTCTATAAAAAGAAAAAAAAGAAAGGTATGGCCTTAGATGAATAGACGCGATTTAATCCGAATGGGAACAAAGAATCTATGGAGAAGAAAGCTTAGAACCTTTTTAACTATATTAGGCGTAATTATAGGAACCGCCTCTATTGTAGTAATGCTATCTTTAGGATTTGGAATGCAGGAAGCCTATAAAAATCAAATTGCTCAAATGGGATCTTTAACCACTATAAATGTGCATAAATCTTATGATGCCCCTACGGGCGGCAACTTAGGAGGTAGACCTAAAACAGCAGAATTAGGCGAAAAGGCAATACAGGAATTTAAACAATTGCCTGGGGTAATGGGTGTTACCCCTGTTGTAGAAACCTATGGTACTATTAAAAACGGCAGATATATAGCACAGGTTCCCTTTAAAGGTATTGATCCTAATGCCATGGAGCTATTTGAATTTAAAGTAAAAGAGGGTAGATTATTACAATCTGGAGATGCTTTCAATGTAGTCTTTGGTGGCTCTATGGAATATCAATTTCAAGATCTAAAGGCTATGCAAAGAGGCCGATGGGTACAACCAAAAGTTGATTTAATGAAAGATAGAATGACTATTGTTGCCGATGATTCCTATGGATATAGAGGATCTGGCTTCTCCGATGGAGAAAAGAAAGTTAATTATAAGGAATACAAAATTAAAACTGCTGGAGTTTTAGAAGAAGGCAATTGGGACACAGATTGGGGTATATATATGCCCCTTGAAACTGTAGAAAAAATCATAAAGGATAAACGAAAAGCCGAAAACCAAAGACCTGAACCTGGTAGTAGTGCTAATAAAGGCTATGAACATGTAATGATAAAAGTAGATGATATGAAAAATGTTCAAGCTGCACAAGACTCCATAAAATCTATGGGATTTTCTGCCTACAGTTTAAATGAGTGGCTAGATGAAATGAAAAAAACTGCAGGTATAATGCAAGCAGTACTAGGTGGAATAGGCGCTGTGTCTTTACTTGTAGCAGCCATAGGTATTACCAATACTATGGTAATGAGCATATATGAAAGGACCAAAGAAATTGGCGTAATGAAAGTTATAGGTGCCTCTCTAAAAGATATAAAAAAGTTATTTTTATTTGAATCTGCCATAATAGGATTATTGGGGGGAATTATAGGAGTAATCTTTAGCGAAATCCTATCCTTCATAATCAATAAATTTGGCAGCAGTTTCTTAAGCTTTTTGGGGCCAGCAGGAGAAGGTGCCAAAATAAGCATTATCCCAATATGGCTAATTTTTGCATCCATGGCATTTGCAGCCCTAATAGGCATAATATCTGGATACTACCCAGCAAAACGAGCCATGAATTTATCTGCACTAGAGGCTATAAGAACAGAATAAAATAAAGGTAAGGGGACACACCTCTTTTAAGGTCAGGGGACACACCTCTTGCAAGACGGTCGAACTTTCTGAGGAATGTCCCCATCGTATGTCGAGCTTTCTGAGGAATGTCCCCATAGTATTTCATATATTTCTTAGTAAGACATATTTGAGAAGATAAGACCCGAATCTTGAATGGGAGGGGCGTTCTTCCCAAATATGTCGGTTATCTACACAAAAATAAGACAAGGGACTGCCCCTAGTGCACTTTTATGCGCCACCGAGAACCGTCCCCGCTGTGTCAATTGTCCATTGAATCAAATTGTCAATTGTCTAATCTTCCCTTTCACTATAGCTTTTGAAATATTAATATTTTCATCGAATATTATTAAATCTGCATCTTTTCCTACTTCTATGCTTCCCTTTTCATTGTCTACTCCAATGGCTTTGGCAGGGTTTAGTGTGGCCATTCTTATGGCATCTTCTAGCTTTACTCCTACCATATTTACCATATTATAAACTGATTTATTTAATGTCAAAGTGGAACCTGCTAAATTGCCTTCTTTAAGTCTTGCGGCTCCATCTTTTACATATACTGCTTGGCCGCCTAGTTCATATTTTCCCTCTTTAAGGCCAGTGGCCATCATAGCATCAGACATTAATATAATGCCATCTTTCCCTTTTGCCTTAACAGCTAAATCCATAGCTCCTGGATTTAGATGTATTCCATCGCATATCATTTCACAAGCTACTCTTTCATCTGTTAATACAGCTCCTATGATTCCAGGTTCTCTATGAGAAAATGCCCTCATACCATTATATAAATGAGTGGCTATACTTACACCTGCATCTATACCTTTCTTAGCTTCATCAAAAGTTGCATTACTATGACCTGCTGCAACGGCTATTCCTTCATTCTTTAAATATCTTATAAACTCCTCGGCACCTTCTAGTTCAGGAGCTACAGCTACTACCTTTATTGTATTCTTAGAAATTTTTATAAACTCTTTTACTTCGTCTAAATCTGGATTTTTAATATATTCTGGTGGTTGGGCTCCCTTTTTTTCCATGGAGAAATATGGTCCTTCTAAATATACTCCCAATACTTGGGCTTTTACATTTGAATAATTACTGCCATCATTAATGTATTCTCCAGCTACCTCTAGTGCCTTTTTAATATCTTCTACTTTTGCTGTCATAGTAGTTGCCAAATAAGAAGTTACACCATTCTTGATATGGAAGTTTGCCATACCATCTAAAGCTTCATAATTTCCTTCCATTGCATCGTGTCCAAAATTCCCATGATTATGAATATCTATAAACCCTGGGGACAGATACTTCCCTTCGGCATCTATTATTTCATCAAATTCATTTTCATTTACTTTTTCTCTATGAAATATTTTTTCAATCTTCCCATCTTTAATTGCCAAACTACTATCTTTTGCTATTTCATAGGGGGTGATAATATTTGCGTTTTTTATTAACATTTTCATTTATAGCACTCCTTCCTTCAATTTACAATTACTAGCATATATAGAACTACATATGTTTAATTCTACCCTTATATTTATTGTAAAAATCGTCATTATTATAACCATCTACGTTTTGACTTGTGTATACAGGTAATTTATACCCTTCTTTAGATAATATATTTAAAGTTTCAGATACAATACTATTTACTATTACAGAACCTGCTATTGTAGAACTAGCACCTGATTGTATACCATCAAAATCTAGTAATCCATCTCCCTTTGGTGTACAATTGTCTATTACCAAATCTGCTATTTCAAATAATCTTTTACCACTTTCATGTCTGGATTCTACATTTTTTGAATGCTTCAAAGATGTTAATGCTATTGTGTATATTCCACGCTCTTTTGCTAGCATTGCCATCTCAACTGGTACTGCATTTCTTCCTGAATTAGATACTATTATCATAATATCTCCTTCATTGATTTCATAATCATTTATGATTATTTCTGCTAATCCACTTAGTCTTTCTATTTCTCCACCTTTTCGGGCACCAAAATTAGTAAGTATTGTATTATCTAACATGGCTTCTACATTGGCTAACCCACCAGCTCTTACAAACATTTCTATCCCAATCATATGAGAATGTCCTGTACCAAAAACATGGATTATCTTATCATTTTTTACAGTTTCAGCAAAAATTTCTGCAGCCTTATTAATATTATCCATTTGAGTTTCCTTAATTTCCTTTATTAAATCTTCTACTGCACTAAAATATTTTGTACTTGACATAATTTATTCCTCCCATTTTATCTATTATTTAAAAATTATTTTGTTTACATCGTCAAAGTATTTCCAAGGTATACATTCTATCTTATTTTCTTCACAATAATCTAATAAACTATCCTTAGCAAAGACTATATCTGCAATTTTTGCTACACATTGATCTGTAGTTCCATCTCCTATAAATATTACAGTACCATGTTTCCTTTTATATTCCTTATAATGCTTTACCTTGCAATTACCACAAGGACCATGACCAAAACAATCAATAATATCTTCTTTATCGTGTATTTTTGCCTTCATATTATTCCCGCTAAATTCAAGTGAATTTGAAAATATATCTACATTTTCAATTCCATATTTTTTTAAAAAAGGTATTATTCCGTTGTCAAAACCACCACTTATTACTGCAAGTGGAATATTATTTTTTTTCACATTATTATAGAACTCTACAAATCCTTTTGTTAAATCAAATTCTGTCAATATAAAATTAGTATATTCTTCCTCCGTTAGTTTAAACTCTTTAAATTGTAAATCAAATAAAGTTATATAATCTATTTTCCCATCTCTATAGGCTTGTCTAACTTTCATAACATTATCATTACCATACATTTTAACCAATTTGAGATTAGTATCAGTAGTAGTAATAGTTCCATCAAAATCTACCAATATGGCGAGATCGCCTGAATAATTTTTAAGCATATTTCCTCCAATAGTATTAATAGTTTTTACAATACTCTCTTTAATGTATATTCTAATTTATATATATCTGCTCTATATACAGATTTTGTATATTCTATGGTTTGACCTTTTTCACCATAGGTAGTCCTTTCAAATAGTAAACCTAGACTATCATTATCCTTTATTTTAAATATTTTCTTTTCACAGGATGTCAATATAATAGGTTCCACACTTTGTCTACCATGGGACAGTTTATTGCCATATTTCTTCTCTATTAAATCATATAGAGAATTGTCCTCAATCTCCTTAAGTGTTAATCCCGGCACTACTTTTTCTGGAATATGAGCTAGTTCAATAGCAAAGGGCACATCTGATACTATTCTAATTCTTTTTATCATAAATATAAAATCTTCATCTGGATTTAAATCCAATATATTTGCTACTTTTTTACTAGGTCTATCCTTTTTAAATAGCATTACCTTATTGGTAACCTCTTCTCCTTTAGCTTTCATTTCCTCCGTAAAACTAAGAAGTTGAGAAACACTTCTTCTTTCTTTTGGATAAGCTACAAAGGTGCCTTTACCCTGTTCCCTATACAATAATCCCTCATGGACTAAATCCTGTATGGCTTTTCTAGCTGTCATCCTACTAACTCCATGGTATTCACATAATTCTATTTCAGTTGGAATGGAATCCCCAGGTTCTAGCTCTTCGTCCTCTATCATTTCCCTTAATATCTGTCCTAGCTGATAGTATTTAGGAACAGGGCTTTGATTATCCACTTTTCTCATTCTATTCACCAACCCTGCACTACTATATTTTTAGTCGAAACAGAGGTTATATTATTCTTCATTTTTACTACTAGATTCATAAGAAAGATCAATTATTTTTTGAGATTTTAAACTTTCTTTAAAAGTAGGGGTTTCCTTATGAATTATCTTACCCTCTATGGTATTATAAAGCATATTAGAAAGAGATGCAGCATGCATATCAATCATTGGTCCCATGGACATTTTAGCAGTAGGATAGATGGAATTTAAATATTTTACATATTTATTTTCATTGATTTCTTTATATACATCCTTTTCATTTTCACCTGTAAAACTACTAAATACTGGATTATAAGGATCCTTGTCGGAAATAGATAAATAGCCGCCTTTCCCATATATATCTATATGAAAATTACTATTTGGATTATAATTAACTTTTGAAACCTCAATAGTACCTATGCTTTCATTTTCTAATTGTAAGATTATTAGTCCCCAATCATCTACATCTACTTTAGATAAAGTTTTAGAATTTCCATCGGGTCTTTCTTTAATTATTGTATTAGTTCTAGCATTTACAGTTTTTATTTTATTATCTCCTAGTATAAACATTAAAGTGTCCACAATATGAACTCCTAAATCTACTATGGCCCCACCGCCAGATTGTTCTTTTCTAAGTCTCCAATTCATTTCCCTTTCTGGGTTTAGATAGCTACTATGGAGTAACTCCCCTCTAAAACTAATAATCTCACCTAATGATCCAGATTCTACTATTGCCTTTGCTTTAGCAATAGCAGGCATAAATCTGTATACTAAAGCTGCCTGAGTTATTAAACCTTTATCCTCTGCTAAATTTGCCATATCTAAGGCTTCTCTATAATTTAATGCTATAGGCTTTTCACAATAAATATTGACTCCTTTATTCATAAATTTTTTCCCTTGTTCATAATGAAGAAAATTAGGAGTACATATATCTACTATATCTAAATTGCTTTCCCTAGGTATTTCATCTACATCGGAATATAAATTTCCCCAACCTAAATCCTTAGTATTTTCTAGCTTCCTGCTAACTACTAGGGACATATTATATTTATCTTTAAAAAATGGTGTTAATATAGGTAGGCTTTTATAGGCAATAGTGTGCACTTGCCCAATATAGCCATATCCTATTAATCCAATATTTAAATTGTCCATGCCATCTTCCTCCAAAAACTATATTCTACGCAATCTATAAGCATATTCATCTACTAGTTTTTTATTAAATTCTGGCCCACCATCTACATTTGCGCTCATATAAACTGGAGGAACATATCCCTTGTCTAGCATTATTTGAATAGCCTCAAGAATTGTAGCATTTAAAAGCATAGCAGCTGTAATTGAAGAAGTACCACATACCTTAGTGTCTAGTCCTTCTAATTCAATTATTGCATCTCCCTCTACTCCCCTATTATCTAATACTACATCTGCAAATTCATATAGCTTTTTACCTGAAGAATGTCTAGATGTCATAGTTTTAGAAATATCTAATGAAGTTACTACGATTATTTTGTTTCCTCTTTCCTTAGCCCATTCCGCGATTTCAATTGACATTGGGTTTCTACCTGAATTGGAAATAAGCACAAAACAGTCATTTTCTCTAATATCTACTTCTTCCATAAATTTAGTGCCTACGCCTTCTATAGTCTCATACTTTCCACCTGCTGGTTCTTTCAATGCTTTTGCTGGTATTAATCCTCCAGCTCTGCCTGCTATCTCAATGGCTCCAGCATAGGAATGCCCACTACCAAAAGCCTGTATAATTCCACCATTCATTATGGATTCTGCTATTATCTCTGCTGCCTTCTTTATGTTTTCACCTTGTGTGTCCCTTACATCTTTAGTTACTTCTTCAATTTTGTCAAAAAATAGTTCATAACTCATATTATATTCTCCCTCCATTTTTAGTTTAATTTTAGTCTAAAACTTTATTTAAATAATTCATAAAATCTGATTCTGGATCATCTGGAACCATCCTTGCAGTTAATTTAACACCCATTTCATGTAATTTCTTAAAAGCTTCTATTTCATCTTTTACTACCTTTATATTACTTTTAATTTGAATTGCCCCTTCTTTATGAGCTAAGTTTCCAACATTAATAGTATCTATTTTTACTCCAAGATTAATTAAATCCACTGCATCTTTAGGCTCTTCAAATATTAAAAGTACTCTTTGATCCTCGTATTTCCCTTCATTAATATTATTAGCTGCCTTTTCTAGAGAAATAAGAGAAGTCCTAATTCCTGGTGGCGCAGCCATTCTTAACATACTTTTTCTTAAATCATCATTGGCAATCTTATCATTAGCTATCATTATCCTACTTATTTTTAATGCATTACACCAGTAAGCAGCAACCTGCCCATGTATAAGCCTATCATCAATCCTAACATGTACAATGCCCATATTTTTGCCTCCTTTATCTTATTATAAAACGGGTTATAAAACGGGGTACTGCCCTATACAATACCCCGTTATACTCCAATTTATCCTAGTATTCCAAAGGCACCTAGAATAATAGATAAACCCAATAATATCCAAATAGCTTTGGTAGATGTCATTTTCTTTCTTCCCAATAGCCAATATACAAAATAAACCAATAAAGCTGGTACTAAAGCTGGCATTATTTGATCTAATATTGTTTGAACTTCCATAGTTACGTCCCCTGTTTGGAATACTGCGGGAACTGTTGGTGTAACAACTGTTGGAATTAAAGCACCTATTACTGTTAAACCTAAAATGCTGGCTGCTTCTGTAATACTTTGTAATTTATTACCCATTACAGTAACTAATTTAGCACCTTGAGTATAACCTAATTTAGTAAATTCCCATCTAATAAACCATCTGGCTACTGACCATACTAACCAAATCCAAATACCTGCTGAACTACCATTTAAAGCCATATAAGCTGCTATGGAGCCAAATACTGTTGTAGCAATAACACCAAATATAGTATCACCAATACCTGCTAAAGGTCCCATTAAACCAGTTTTTATGGCTACTACTGCTTCTTCTGCTTCTAGTCCTTGTGCTTCTTCTATTGCCACATTAGCGCCGAGTATTAAATGAGTCATATCAGGTTCAGTATTGAAGAATTGTAAATGCAATTTTGTTGCCTTTTTTAAGTCTTCTTCGTCTTTATAAAGTTTTCTAAGAACTGGCATCATAGAGTAGCAATAACATAAGCCTTGCATTCTTTCATAGTTCCAGCCTGTTTGCCCTGCTAATAACCATCTTCTATAGACTCTTTTTAAATCTTTTTGAGTTATTTTTTCAGTAGCATCACTCATCTTCATCAGCACCTCCTTCAGTTACTAAAGATTGTTCTTGTCTCTTTTGGTAAACAACTAAACCTAAAGCCAATCCTATTATAGCAACCCCTATCATAGTAAGATTTAGGAAAGCTGCTAAAACAAAACCTACTAATAGATAAGGTATATATCTTTTTGCTGGTAGATACCTTAATAGTATAGCAATACCTAATGCTGGTAAGACTTTACCTGCTACAGAAAGTCCAGACATTAACCAAGCAGGGAATACCTTTACTAAACTATCTACAATTTCTGCACCAAATATTAATGCAAGCATTACTGGAATAGCACGGGATAATCCCCAAGGTACTATGCCCCATAAGTTCATTTGTTCTACTTTTTTGAAATTACCTTCATCTGCATATTTGTCAGCTTTGTGTTGGAAATATGTGTTAGCAAATCTTGCTAGTACGTCTAATTGTACTAAAAATAGTCCTATAGGTACTGCAATACCTATAGCAAATTCAACACCCTTGCCAGAAAGAACACCAAATACTGTTCCTATAATAGCCCCAGACATATAATCTGGTATTGAAGCTCCACCATAGGTACCTACTCCTAGTATCATTAATTGTAGTGTGGCACCTACTGCCAAACCAAGTGTTACGTCGCCCATTACAAGGCCTGTAAAGAAGCCTGCTTGTATAGGTCTACTTAGCCCAAGGTCAAGCTCTAATGCATCATATATTGCAAAGAATGCATAGATAGTTAAAATTATAATTTGACCAGCAGTAATCTCCATTTTGCTTCCTCCTTTATAATATAATAGTAATTATAATTTCCTTTCACTATCCTCCTTTCCTATTCATTAAATGCATTTATTTTAAGTAAAAAGCATTTCCTATTTATTCATCTTCCTCATGGCTTGAGCCTCTTGCTACAATCTCATTTACATCCATAATCCCATTTTTCCCAATGCTTATTAGATTATCCTTCATATCTTTTAGATCCATAGCTCTCCCACCTAGTGCCTCTAATAAAATTGGAAGATTTAGTCCTGAAATAATTTGAATATTGTCGTATCTATTTAGTAATTTCATAATAGCAGTATTAGAAGGAGTTCCCCCAAATAAATCTGCAAATACTAGTAAACCATCTTCTGTATATATTTCATCTGCAAGTTTTACCATCTTTTCTCCAAAATCTTCAATACCTTCCCCTGGTTGAATGCCTATAGCCCTTACATCCTCTATTTTCCCCATTATCATTTCTGCTGTATCATAAAATCCCTTGGCTATACTTCCATGGGAAACTATTAATATATTGTACATATTGATTTCCTCCTATTAATTCTATTATTATAACTTTTCCATTAAATCTATTACTCTTTTTGTTAAAATTTCGCCTGTATTAATATCAAATGGTGATGACCATGCCTCATAGTCCCCATCCCTATAGGATTCAGGGGTATATACATAGCCTAGCATCCCATTGGTGTATCCCACAATTATAGTATTTGGAAATTTAGATTTTTCCTTTATTAAGAAACCATAGTCATTAAATAATTCTACAGGAACTCCTACAAATACTAGACTTCCAAGTCTTGCCAATTGAATAGCTGCTCTTAGATTTAAGTTTTCCAACACTTCCTGTAATTTTAAAGTCATGCTCGCCCCTTGATATTTAGTTATTATGCCTCTTAGTTCTTCTGGAGGTAATTTTGAATCCTTTTTAGCTTCATTTAATTTTTGGCTCATAGTCTCATAATAAGCTTTGGCCTCTTCTTTATTTGGCAACCGTTTTCTAGGAAACTCAAAATATTCCTTAATTCCATTAATACTTGAGTCCTCTATTGTCTTTCTATTATCATAAGATACAAGCATACTCCCAAATAATAGTTTCCCCATTCTTTCCACTTCATTAAAGTCCTGACATCTTCTAGTAAATCTAGTGCTTTGATTGCCACAGGCACCATTCATGAACATGCAGATGGAATCTTCACCAAATTTTTCTTCTACAAGTCTTTGTAGAACTCCAGGATAATCACTAGATATATATATATTTTCTGCTCCAAGTACTGTAGGATGGCAAGCATAATTCACTATAGTACATATAGGCAATTTGTCCTCCCCAATTAAAAATATGCTACTAACTAGATCATCTACTGGTGCATCCTTTTCTATTCTATTGGAGGCTACACCCTTACATCTGGACCGCCCGAATTCTAAGGATACTTTTTTTAATTCTTTAGTAGATTTTAATCCATTTTCTACTATGGTTTGAATTATGTTTTCCTTTGCCTGTTTATTTAATTCATATTGAAAAAATCTTTTATCAAATTCCCAATCAAATATATCTGGTGCTGCATGAGTATGGGTAGCAGATATGAATATGTTTTCCTCTGGAATATTAAAATTTCCTTTAATTCCAAAAATAATCTTATTTGCTATATCTTCATCTAATCCAATTAGATCATTAGTTATAAACATGATAGTTTTTTCACCATTGGAAATGGTAACTGCCTTTGTGTGTATAGGGTCATGTGTTCCAATATTTGGCTTGTCCCTATCTCCATATCCTGATAAATATACTCCACTTGGTATATTAAAGGTGGCGACTGAGGTGTTTGCCATAAAGTTAAAATCCATATTCTTCACCTTCTAAGTAGTATTAAAAACATAATGGTATTATGTTATATTGTATATACATTTCCTTTAAATCTAATATAACACATAAATTTTATAAAATCAATATAAATTTTTAAAAAAATAGGGAACTGGCCGAAAAAAGCCATCTCCCTTTAACATAAAAAATATCCTTTATTTTTCTTTACAAGCTTTAATAAAATCTTTAAATAATGGATGGGCTTTTGTTGGTCTAGATTTGAATTCTGGGTGGAATTGACAGCCTATAAACCAAGGATGCCCTTCTAATTC